>JBEBVG010000061.1:0-16934 GCA_040392845.1 Sphingobacterium sp.
GCAGCTATGGAAATTCTGCTTAATGAAGGAAAGAATTATAAATTTCAAAAAATTGTTTTGGAAAGCTATAAGCACGAGCTCGTAAAATGGAACGGTGGAGGCTATAATATAGAAGATAACGTGATCCGTCAGATCATCAATTGGGTTGATAATCAATAAATATAAAACTTATTAAAGGCTTCACTATGTTGTTCCGCATAAGTATCTGATATCAAAATAAACTACCTGTTTTTCCGACATCCGGTTTTCGTGGTATAGTTAGATCGGTACCTATAGCTTTATTTAACCGTTCGATGAAGTGCGCCGCAAGAAGTGGCGATTCGAGTTCTACATTTTGGTGGATAAAGAAATATAACTGTTGCAGACCTGCTTCTTTCCATTCGACAATCGTCTTTATCCAATCCTCCAGACGTGTATAGTCTGTGGGATGATTTGCGCCAACATACCGTACAAACGCGGTGGGCGTCGTCAGGCGCATGTGCATCATATCCCGGCGTCCAGCAGTATCTACGAGGATATTCGTTTTATTGGTTTCTTCCAATAGCCGGTAATATTTTTCCGCAATCTCTTTATTGGAGAACCATTCTTCATTGCGCACCTCTACGGCAAGCGGGTAACCTTTCGGAAAGCGTGTTAAAAAATCCGCCAGACGATCGAAGTGGGTAGGTTTGAAATTGTCGATCATCTGTAGGAAAGCCATCCCCAGCTGCTCATTGAAAAGAACGGTAGTATCAACAAATTCGCTTACCTTTTCGTCGGTATTTAACAGCCTGCTATAATGGGTGATAGATTGCGGTATTTTGGGGAAAAATTTGAAGTCCGATGGTGTTTTCGATTTCCACGTTTCTACCTGTTGTTTGGAAGGTGAATTGTAAAAGGTAGCGTTGAGTTCAATGGCATTGAACTGTCTGGAATAGTAGGTCAATTCGTCCTTAGTACCTCTTGGATAGAAACCTTTAAGATCTGTTTTGTTCCACTTGGCACAACCCACATAAACCTCCATAGGCTTATCGTTTTTATTGCCATGCAACAAGTCTAATGTCTCCCGAGCGGTTGGCGGAATGCTAAAATCGATTTTTGACGGATCGTCTACTTTTCCAAACTTCATAATTTCGCTTTTAGTCTCTACTTATACATTGCTTCCCGTTGGGCTTTGACCACATCTGAGTTAATATATTCATCGTATGTCATAAGCTTGTCGATGATGCCTTTCGGCGTCAGCTCGATGATGCGATTAGCCACTGTCTCCGTCAGCTCGTGGTCACGTGAAGTGAATAGGATAGAACCGCGGAAGTCTTTCATACCGTTGTTTAATGCTGTGATTGACTCCAGATCCAGGTGGTTGGTAGGCTCGTCGAAGATTAGAAAGTTGGCACCTTGCAACATCATTTTCGAAAACATACAGCGCATTTTCTCTCCACCGGAAAGTACAGAAACTTTTTTCATCACTTCATCACCCGAGAATAACATTTTTCCAAGGAAGCCACGGATAAACTGTTCATCTGCTTCGGGCTTCGAGGTATAGTTGCGCAGCCAATCGACCAGATTTTCATTGTTGCCCTCAAAATACGAAGCGTTTTCGATAGGCATGTCCGTCGGTGTGATTGTGATTCCCCATTTGTACTCACCTGAAAAATCAGTATCCCGGCCGGTGATGATATCGTAAAAAGCAGAGGTTATCAAATTGCTTTGTCCCAAGACCGCAATTTTGTCGCCTTTGTTCATCATGAAAGAGATGTCCTTGAAATATACCTCTCCGTTAATGGTCTTGCTCAATCCTTCGACCTGCAAAATCTGGTCTCCCGGCTCTCTGTCCATTTGGTTAAACATGATTGCGGGATATTTACGGTTGGAAGGCTTAATTTCATCGATATTGATTTTGTCCAAAGCTTTTTTACGTGAGGTGGCCTGCTTGGATTTGGAAGCATTTGCCGAGAAACGTCGGATAAATTCCTGCAGTTCCTTAATCTTATCTTCCATTTTCTTATTCTGGTCTGTACGTTGTTTTAACGCCAGCTGGCTCGACTCGTACCAGAACGAATAGTTACCGGTATAGATGGTCATCTTTCCAAAATCGATGTCTACAATATGTGTACATACCGCATCGAGGAAGTGACGGTCGTGTGATACGACCAATACGATTGCTTCATAGCTGGCAAGAAAATCTTCCAGCCAGGCAATAGTGTTAATGTCCAAATCGTTGGTAGGCTCATCGAGGATAAGAATATCCGGGTTTCCAAAAAGGGCCTGTGCCAGCAATACGCGTACTTTCTCATTACCGTCGAGCTCCTGAACCAACTTGTAGTGTGAATCTTCCTTGATACCCAGGTTACTTAATAGTGTCGCAGCGTTGCTCTCAGCGTTCCATCCATCCATTTCGGCAAATAAGCTTTCCAGTTCGCCGGCACGCTCACCATCTGCATCCGAAAAATCTTCCTTCATATAGATGGCGTCTTTTTCCTTCATGACTTTATAAAGTTCCTGATTGCCCATCATCACCGTTTCGATGACTGTAAACTCATCGAACTCATAGTGGTTTTGTTTGAGGACCGACATACGTTCGCCCGGCGTGAAAGCAACCGACCCTGTGGTAGGGTCAATGTCGCCGGAAACTATTTTAAGGAAAGTAGATTTACCTGCGCCGTTGGCACCGATAATACCATAACAATTGCCTGGAGTAAACTTTAAATTGACGTCTTCGAATAGCACACGTTTGCCAAAACGAAGGGATAGATTGGATACATTAATCATGGTGCAAAGATACGGTTTATTGTTGAAAACGAGAATTCAAAGTAGCCCTGCCGACTGTAGCAGAGTGACGATAAAATGACACTAAAGTTGAACAGTTAACAGACTATTTTTTAATTTCCATCGTTATCATAATAAAATTGAACCTGAAAAACTGTAACGTAAAATGGGGACACTTAAAAATGAATTACTCGGTGCCTGGCGATTGCTCTCCTATATCGAGATTCCGATCAATGGTGGAGATTCGTGCTTTCCGTTTGGTAAATCACCTAAAGGTATTTTATTGTATAATCCAGAAGGATTTATGTCGTTGCATATCTCAGCATCGGAGGAAATGCAGCTTTTTGCAGAAGGACAAACCCCTAATTATATTGCCTTTAGTGGGGAATATAAGGTAGACAGTCGTTCGGCATGTGTCAACTACTTTATTGAAACAGCATTATATCCTTCCTGGGAAGGTACACAACAGATTAGAAAACTTAATTTTGAAGGAGATGTCCTTTATCAAAAAACAGTTGAACCTGTTATGTCCGAAGGAGAGATGGTGCATGCACACATGACATGGAAGCGAATGGATAATGAAAAGGGCGAAGATATATTGTTAACGGAAGCATGGCACGATATTGCGCTATCGCACCATGCTTTTTTGAAGGAAGAGTAACTATTTTTTTGCGATAAACTTGTTATCTCCTTCTACTGTAATATGGATAAGATCTTTTTGGCGTAAGCTTTTTGTTGCAGTATCCCATTTTTTACCACTAAGCCCTGTACTATCCTTGATTGTACCAAGAGAAGCTTGTTCTTCAGATAGCTGTGCCAGAATGAGTTTCTCATCTTCTGTTAATTCGAGCGTAATTTCTTTTTTCTCGGGACGCATCTGTGGGAAGAATAACACTTCTTGTATAGAAGCATTGTTTGTAAGAAACATAATAAGACGATCCATACCTATACCCAATCCGGATGTTGGAGGCATACCATATTCCAAAGCCCGCAAGAAGTCCTGATCGATAAACATGGCTTCATCGTCACCTTTTTCCGAGAGACGTAGCTGATCTTCAAAACGCTCACGCTGGTCAATAGGATCATTCAGCTCCGAATAGGCGTTGGCGATTTCTTTACCACATACCATCAACTCAAAACGTTCGGTCAATTCCGGGTTGTTACGGTGCTTTTTTGTCAAAGGTGACATTTCTATCGGGTAGTCCGTGATGAATGTAGGCTGGATAAAGTTGCCTTCACACTTTTCACCAAATATTTCGTCGATTAATTTTCCTTTGCCCATGGTATCATTGACTTCAATTCCCATGTTTTTGGCAGCACTACGAATTTCTTCTTCCGTTTTTCCGGAGATGTCGAAGCCTGTGAATTGCTTGATGGCCTCCGTCATAGAAATGCGGGGGTAGGGGGCTTTGAAATCGATCTCATGTTCGCCGAATACCGCTTGAGAAGTTCCATTTACAGCAATAGCACAATGTTCAAGCAGGCGCTCGGTAAACTCCATCATCCAATTGTAGTCTTTATAGGCAACATAGATTTCCATGGCGGTGAATTCGGGATTATGCGTACGATCCATACCTTCGTTCCTGAAGTTTTTGGAAAATTCATATACACCATCAAATCCTCCAACAATCAGCCGCTTTAAATACAGCTCATTGGCTATCCTGAGATAAAGCGGAATATCCAATGCATTATGGTGTGTAATAAAAGGCCGTGCGGCCGCACCTCCAGGAATAGCTTGCAATACAGGTGTCTCGACTTCCATGTAGCCTGCATCGTTGAAAAACTGGCGCATGGCATTGAAGAGTTTGGTCCGCTTAACAAATATATCCTTATTGCGGGAGTTGACAATTAAATCGACATACCGCATTCTATAACGTTGCTCCGGATCGGTAAAAGCATCGAAGGTCTTTCCTTCGGCTTCTTTCACAACTGGCAGAGGACGTAACGATTTGGTCAATACCGTCAGTTTATTGGCGTGAATAGAAATTTCACCGGTCTGTGTCGTAAAGACATAGCCGTCGATACCTACAATATCGCCTATGTCCAACAATTTTTTAAATACGGTATTGTATAATGTTTTGTCTTCGCCGGCACACAGGTCATCTCGTTTGACATAAATCTGGATGCGTCCGGTAGCATCCTGTAGCTCCATGAATGAGGCGCTACCCATCACACGCCTACCCATAATACGTCCTGCGATACGGATGTCCTTATAGTTTAGCTTATCTCTTTCATAATTCTCTAATATGTCGGCGGCAGTTACATTTACCTCAAATTCGTCGGCAGGATAAGGATTGATACCCAAATCGATGATGCCCTGGAGATTTTGTCTGCGTTGTTGTTCCTGTTCGGATAATACACTACTCATATTTCTCTATGATCAATAAAGCAGCAAACTTAGATAAATTCATTTTTATATGCAATATGATTGCGTTACATATATAAATGAATTATAGCGGAAAAGTAGAAAAAACAGGAAAAAGTATAGATAATGTTTGGGAATATAGCTTTAATAAATTAACTTTGCACCTCGATTGTTGAATATATAGTAATCATAGATAAAATGAAAAAAGATTTGCATCCATCAAACTACAGATTAGTCGTATTTAAAGATATGTCGAATGACTATGCTTTTTTGACAAAATCATGTGTAGACACGAAAGAAACAACGACTTGGGAAGATGGTAATGAATATCCGTTAGTAAAGCTGGAAATTTCACATACTTCGCACCCATTCTATACCGGTAAAATGAAGTTGGTCGATACAGCTGGACGTATCGATAAGTTCCGTAGCCGTTACAACAAAAAATAATCGATAAACGTTTGTTTATTGCTATAAAAATCCCGATAAACTAGTTTGTCGGGATTTTTTGTGAAATGCGTTTTCTTTTATTTTATATTTGCTTTTACATACGGGGCTTTAGCCTGTTGTATCGTCGTTATGTATATAGAAGAAATTACAGCCTACACGCCGGAGATTGAACAAGCCATTGTCCGTTTTTTGAAACAGCTGGTTCACGGGGAAGTAGTTATGACAGACTCCTTGTTGAAAGAATTGATCTGTTCGACAAATAGCCATTTGTTTTGTGCGGTGGATGCGAAGAAGGGTTATGTTGGTATGATTACAGTAGGAATCTATCTATCACCCACAGGTAGGAAGGCTTGGATAGAGGACGTGGTAGTTACAGAAACGAGTCGAGGTCAGGGAATAGGTGAGGAATTGACTAAATATGCAATCGACTTCGCCAAGGGGCAGGGAGTACAATCTCTCATGCTTACTTCAAACCCCACCAGGGTTGCGGCAAACCGTTTATACCAAAAGCTAGGTTTTGAACAGCGGGAAACGAATGTCTACCGGATGATTTTATAATGAAAGAAGTATAAATTTTAAAATAAATAGTAATCATGAGCCGTAAAAATATCGTAGCAGGCAACTGGAAAATGAATTTGAATTATGAAGAAGGACTAAGTCTTTTTTCGGAGATTGTAAACATGGTGAAAGATGAAGTAGTCGGTGATCAGGAGGTAGTCGTATGTAGCCCGTTTATACATCTAAATAGCATTGCGAAATTAAGCTCTGGCGATAAGGTATCTGTTGGCGCCCAGAATATACACCAGGCGGAGTCCGGTGCATATACCGGAGAGATCTCTGCTGCGCAGGTGAAGTCTGTGGGTGCCACATACGTCATATTGGGGCATTCAGAGCGTCGTGCCTATTTTGGTGAGACAGATGAAGTTTTGGCACAGAAAGTAGATGCCGTATTGAAGCATCAGCTGAAACCTATATTCTGTATCGGCGAGACAAAAGAAGAACGTGAGTCTGGTAGCTTTTTTGCTGTTCTCCAATCCCAATTGGAAAAAGGTTTATTCCATTTGAATGCAACGGAATTTGCGCAGATTGTGTTGGCGTATGAGCCTGTGTGGGCTATTGGAACAGGGCTTACCGCCTCTCCTGAACAGGCACAGGAGGTTCATGCTTTTATCCGTGCTTCTCTGGCAAAACAATATGGTGAGGATGTAGCAGAAAGCTCGACTATACTATATGGGGGGAGTTGCAATCCTTCAAATGCAAGTACCTTGTTCGCTCAGAAAGATATTGATGGCGGTTTGATCGGCGGAGCTTCGCTGAAATCCCGTGATTTCGTCGATATCGTCAAGGTATTTAATTAAATAGCATGAAATACTCAGCTGTGCACTTTCATACGACAGCTATCCAGGATTGGCAAAAAGATCTTTTAGTGGCTGAGCTGGCGGATATAGGTTTTGATACATTTGAAGATACGGACAAAGGTTTCGATGCCTATATTCCCTCGGCCAATCTGGATTTGTCTGCTCTGGAGACTGTGCTACTCGCACAGGTGGAAGACTATCATCTGGATTATGAAATAGAAAACATCGACGAACAAAATTGGAATGCTTTATGGGAGAGCAATTTCAACCCCATTGTGGTAGACGATGTGTGTTATGTGCGGGCGACGTTTCATGAATCCAAACCTCAGTACCCTTATGAGATTATAATCGATCCGAAAATGTCTTTCGGTACGGGCCATCATCAGACGACATCCATGATGTTGTCTTTTATTTTGGAAAATAACTTCCAGCATAAAACCGTTTTAGATATGGGCTGTGGTACGGGTATTCTGGCTATATTGGCTAGCATGCGTGGTGCTACATCAGTACTTGCCGTGGATAATGATACGATATGTGTGGAAAGTGTGATAGAGAATAAGCATATCAATGCTATTTCAAATATCCGGGAAATTCCAGGTTCCAAAGAAGTCCTTACAGGACTTTGTTTTGATACCATATTGGCAAACATTAATCGTAATATTTTGTTAGACCAGATGGAAACCTATGCAAACTGTCTATTGGAGGGGGGAGAATTGTATTTGAGTGGATTTTATGTGGAGCAGGATCTGGATATATTAAAGAAGGAATGCAAGCGTGTGGGACTTAACTATATGGAAGATAAGGTCCTGGACGACTGGTGTGCAGCAAAGTTTATTAAAGCATAGTAAATGAGAATTCATTTTATTGCCATAGGTGGTAGTGTGATGAGCAATCTGGCTATTACCTTGGCTAAATTGGGGCATCAGGTTACCGGGTCGGACGATCAGGTTGTCGAGCCATCGAAGACTAAGCTTCAGGAAGCGGGGCTGATGCCTGATTCTATAGGCTGGGATCCTGCTAAAGTCACGGAAGATCTGGATGCTGTTATCCTGGGTAAACATGCTGAAGCGGATAACCCTGAGTTGGTGAAAGCTCAGAAGTTAGGCGTCAAGATATATTCTTTCCCTGAATTTATTTATGAACAGAGTATTCATAAGATAAGGGTGGTAATTGCGGGGACCTATGGGAAGACGACGATCACAAGTATGGTCATGCACGTGCTCAAAAAGCTTGGAAGAGAATTTGATTATTTGATAGGCTCCAAAATAGAGGGGTTTGACTCGTTAATCAAGCTGACTTCCAGTGCTCCCATCATGTTGATCGAAGGGGATGAATTTTATGCTTCATCTATAGACCATCATGCAAAATTTCATTATTACCATCCCAACATCGCATTGATAAGCAATATTCAATGGGATAACTTTAAGATGGTTATTTCGGAGAAAGAATATCATAAGCAATTTGAACGTTTCATTGATACAGTCGTTCCAAAAGGTACATTGATATACAATAAAGATGATCGGAATGTCGTCAATATTGTGGAGCAAACGAAGGATTGTAAGATAAATCGGCATGGTTATAAAATGCCTCAATATACGATCAATAAAGGTGTTACTTATATTCATGTAGGCAACGATGAAGTTCCGTTACGTATTATTGGAAAACATAACTTATCCAATATCGCCGGAGCGTATACCGTATGCGAGTGGCTAGGTGTCAAGCGAGATGATTTTTACGAAGCTATCAGCGATTTCAAGAGCTCGATACGATATTTGGAATTTGTGGCGAGTGCCAACGGAAGCGTAGTATACCAGGATTTTGCACATACGCCTTCCAAATTGAAAGCCAGCATACGGGCTGTCAAAGAACAGTTTCCTACATCGAGCTTATTGACCATTATAGAACTTAATCCTTACGAGATTGTTGAAGATGGTTTTATCTCTCAGTATCAGGAGAGCATGAACGAATCTGATTGGGCTGTAGTCTTTATTAATAAGAAAAGTATAAAGGAGAAAAATATTTTATTGGACAATGTTATTGAACAAGTAAAGCAGATTTTTAATCATCCTAATTTTATGGTTCTCACAGAGATAGATACTTTATATCATTTCTTGGAAGACTTTGATAGTAAGGGGTTTAATATGCTTTTTATGAGTTCAAATCATTATAGTGAGTTGAATATGCTCACTTTTGCTGATAAATTTTTAGAAGAATAGAGATCAGTGGCTTAAAAATTTGTTGAATTAATTTTTTTATTTTACTTTTGAGGTAAACAAAAGTTTACTTATGAACGCTTTAGGAAAAAAGATTAGATTGTTGAGACACCAAAAAGGTTGGAGTCAAGAAGATGTAGCTAGGCGGTTGGATATATCGATTCCTGCATTTTCGAAAATTGAAACAGGTATTACGGATGTAAATCTCTCTCGATTAAACCAAATTTCAAAATTATTTGGTTTGTCCCTGGTGCAGTTAATGTCTACTGCGGACGGAGAAGAAGAAAAAGCGAAGGCGGATGAGTTGGACGAAATGGCAAAGAAATTACAAGCACGTGATGGAGAAGTTATCGAGCTACAGAAAAAAGTAATTGATTTGTACGAACAGCTGCATAAAAGATAAAGCCGACAGAGACGACCATACGTGACCAAAGGAGTCTATCTAAAAGTTTGATGAAACTTTTTGGACAGACTCCTTTGTTTCATTTAAAGAATTCTAAAAATCATCATCGTCGTCATCATCAAAATCATCATAACCATCAATAGAATCGATTTCTAAATCGAAATCATCATCATCAAAATCATCATCCGCGTCATCTTCAGGCCCGTTAAAATTGATTAATTTTTCGTCAATTTCTAACTTTTCGATTGTGGCAATCATCATAATTTCCTTTTCTTGCTATTGTTAATACCTGCGTAAAATTATATAAGAAAATCAATACATAAAACTTTTTTTTAAAGTTTTATTCTATATTTTCTCCTATCGTATTTTCCTCGTTGATAATGTCTTTAAGTTGAGGTAAGTCTTTCACGCTATTGATGCCAAAATGGTTCATAAACTGTTCACTCGTCGCATATAATAACGGTTTACCTATCGTTTCGGCTTTCCCTACAATCTTGATAAGGTCTTTTTCTAAAAGGCGTTGTATGGAGTAATCACAGTTGACACCCCGTATCTGTTCGACTTCGAGTTTGGTAATCGGCTGGCGATAGGCAATAATGGACAAGGTTTCCAGTGCTGCTTGACTTAATTTTCTTTTATCCTTGTGCGCCTGTAATTGCTTTACCACCTCATGGTAGGTTTCTTTGGTCAAAAACTGATATTTGTTGTTGAATTGCGTAAGGGCAAAAACCATGTCCTCATCGGCATATTTTGCTTCAATCTTCGCCACGAATGAAAGGACTTCCTCTTTGTTGATGTTGATTAATAGCGCGTCATGAAGAATCTGTTTTATTTCCAAGGCGGAAATTCCGTCTTCAGATGCAAAAATTAATGCCTCGATATTTAATAAGATATCTTTCATTATTGCTAGTAGTTAATCACCTGTTCGATCATACTTTCAGGTATCTCCCTGAACTGGTATGTTTGTGTACGCAATTGAGGTTCGAACCCAGCCTCTTGTATGGCGTCCTGTATTGATCTGGACGTGAAGCGATGGGGAGCACCTGCTGCAGAGACCACATTTTCTTCGATCATAATCGAACCAAAATCATTGGCACCACTATGAAGACAGAGCTGTGCTACAGCTTTCCCCACGGTGAGCCAGGAAGCTTGTATATTTTTAATATTGGGCAACATGACACGACTCAAGGCGATCATTCGAATATATTCGTCTCCAGTGACATTATTGGCGATACCTCGCAGGCGTTTGAGCAAAGTTCCGTCGTCCTGAAAGGGCCATGGAATAAAGGCAATAAACCCGTAATGATCGGCTGGCTTTTCACTTTGAACCTCCCTGATCCATACGAGATGTTCAAAGCGTTCTTCAATAGTTTCGATATGGCCAAACATCATCGTAGCAGAGGTGGGCAGGTTGATCTTATGCGCTGCCCGCATAATATCGAGCCATTCCTGTCCGCCACATTTTCCTTTGGATATCAACCTCCGGACACGGTCGTTAAGTATTTCTGCCCCTGCGCCGGGTAAGGAATCCAAGCCGGCTTCTTTTAGTGTACGAAGTACTTCCAGATGGCTTGTTCCCTCCAGCTTAGTGATGTGTGCGATCT
The DNA here is from genome assembly GCA_040392845.1 of Sphingobacterium sp. Taxonomy (GTDB): domain Bacteria; phylum Bacteroidota; class Bacteroidia; order Sphingobacteriales; family Sphingobacteriaceae; genus Sphingobacterium. Next base: position 11,139 of record JBEBVG010000061.1, read on the forward strand.
CTGGAGGCCCTAAGGCATGTAGTTTTAAGGTAGGATACAGCTCCTTAAGTTGTTTAAAAAGATTGGCATAAAAGGCTAAACCCAGATCGGGATGATGTCCGCCCTGTAATAACAGTTGATCACCACCGTAAGCAAAGGTTTCTTCTATTTTTTGCCTGTAGGTATCAATGTCTGTAATATAGCTTTCTTCGTGTCCCGGTCGCCGGAAGAAATTGCAAAATTTGCAATTTGCAATGCACACATTCGTTGTGTTGACATTCCGGTCTATTTGCCATGTTACCTTTCCATGGGGTACCTGAATCTTACGAAGTTCATTAGCTACATAGGCCAAATCTGCTGTAGCAGCGTGATGATATAGGAAAATACCTTCTTCTTTTGATAGGAAATCAAAATTCAGCGCGCGTTCCAATAAAGCATTACTATCCATTAAGACAAACTTAGATAAAATGCTTTGCATTCACGAATGCCGATAGTAAAAAAACGGGAGTAATTTATTAAAAGAAGAACATCAATATAGAAGATATAATGACCAATATCTGAATGATCCGTTTGAAGTTTTGTTCGGGAAGTGTCTTAATGATTTTTATTCCCGTAATTCCACCGAGAATGATAAAAGGAATAGCCATGAAATTCAATAGTAATCCTGCCCAGGTGACATTGTCCCAGATGAATATCTGTAAAGGTATTTTGATATAATTCAGTATCATGATAAACCATGCTCCTGTAGCGACAAAGGTAAATTTGTCCATTTTCCGGCTCAAAAGATATACGGAGAGTGCCGGGCCGGCAGCATTGCCGATCATCGTCGAGAAGCCCATGATAAATCCGAAAACAGGTGCATACCATTTTCCATTAGCTATGATTTCTTTTTGACTATCCTTCACCCGTTCCATCCAGAACATAATGCCGATGCCGAAAAGAATACAGGAGGCCATAATGATTTTGAAGGTATGATTGTCGATAAACTTTCCGACGACAAGAGCCAATAACAGCCCTAAAAGTGCCATAGGAAGTAGCTTAAGAACTTCTTTCCATACCAACCGCTTGCGGTAATAGATCACGCTCATTAAATCGGACATCGCTAACAGGATAAGTACAATGCCGGTTGATTCTTTAGCACCAAAAAGAAAAGCAAATAGGGGTATAGCAAGACTTCCTACATTCTGAATCCCTGTCTTTGAGAGTCCCATTAAAAAGGCGCACAGAAAATAAAGTATCCATGAAATCGGATCTTGTAATAAATGTAATGCGTCGTATAACATCTAACCTTTTTACTTACAATGTGCTAAAGCTTTTTTTACTTCTTCATGCGAGTAGATACTGTCGGATTGGCCGAAAGTCGTGGTGATGTACGTCAATACATAAGCGATATCTAAATCTGTCAGTGTGGGGTTTCCGGGCATAGGTTGATCATATTTCTGCCCGGATACTTCAATCTCTCCGTGAAGACCATGGCGGACGATGCAACTGAGCTTCTCCCTATTCAGTGCAAAGAAATTATCGTCTGTCAGCGGTGGGTAAAGTTTAGCCAAACCTTCGCCTTTGGCTCCGTGACAGTTCTGACAATGGTTTCTGTATACCTTTTGTCCGTTGACTACATATTGTGCCGTTTGTATGCTTACATTAGATTGGCAGGCCGAAAGATAGGACATCGCCCCGATGAGTAAGGCAATTGCGAACAGGCTGTATCCTTTTGGCTTTAGGCTGTAAGCTCTCATTGACATATTATTTTTCTTTCAAAAGAACAGCGATGTCTTGCAGTAACTGCTGTATGTGTTCTTCATTAGTGCCGTCGTATGTGCCACGGATATGTTTATTCGCATCGACCAATACCAAAAATCCGGAATGGTCGTATCCACCTGGGACATTTTCATCTTCTTTGGTATAGATCAGGTATTTGTCGGATATGCCATAAATGTCAGTTTTACTACCCGTTACAAACTGCCATTGCTCATTGTCCACGCCAAGATTGTCTGCATATTTTTTTAGCACTTCCGGCTGATCGTATTTGAAATCAATGCTATGAGACAGGAAGCTAATCCGCTCATCATTCTTGTATTTTTTATATACTTCCAACAGATTCCGTTGCATGGTAGGGCAGATGCTCGGACAATGTGTGAAAAAGAAATTAGCAACATAAATCTTGTTGTCGAAAAACTTGTCCGTAATCAGGACACTGTCTTGATTTAAGAATTGAAAACCTGGAATTGTCGGATAGATGGTGTCGCGAACGGTTTGTCCATCGACGATTTTCTCCACAATATCCGGTTCGCCGATAATGGGCAGTTTTTTCTGTTCGGACTGACAGGAAGCAAACAGTAGTATCACCAGGCCTACCAGGACACTCCTACTTTTTTTTCGCATGACGTCGGCCTGTTAGAATGATGATAATGTTTTATGACTTTTGGCAGCAACGTCTTCAAACTGCCTCTTCATAGCCTTGACTTTGTCGACCTCAGCTTGTTGATAAGCAACATCTGTACTGTCGGCAACATACTCGTGCATCCACGTCATCATACCATCCGTAGCCTGCTCCAGATCACTTTTTAAACTTTCTAAATCCGGCTTTATCGCGGTTGTGTCACTATTAAGTATGGAGTCTATCTTTAATGCCATCTGGTCAAAGCTGGATATTTGCGGCATGATCTCATCATGTATAGCGATGGCCTCCTGAGCCAATTGCTGTCCTTTAACAGCTTCTTTTGTTGCCGGTGACTGACATGCTGCCGTCATCAAAAGCAAAAAAAGGCTGCTTACATAAAATAACTGTTTCATCGTATTCTTTGTTTATGTCGTTACTGGAGCTAGTTTTTTCTTTCTATTCCGCAAGGAAAAGGTAAGATCCCGGATATAGATTTCATTATGCGACAAGGCACATAGTATACCGTTTTTGTCGAAAATTTCGGTTATAAAGGTCTTAATTACTTTCCCTTCGTTTAGAATAGTCTGATAAGCTTCTTCAATATCTTTGTCACTTAACCGGATTGAAAAATAAAGATTCGTGTGGCCGGGCTTGATATAGTCTATTTTTGCTGACTTTAACCAGGCCACTGTTTTTTTCATTCCCTTGGATTTGAATATCTGATCCAATAGAATGGGATGGGCGGGATCCAGTGCAGAAAATATCGTACCCCCGAAGACTGTTTTGTTGGCATTGATATTCAAGGAGCTTTTATGAATCTTAATATCCATTCCCTTGAAACCTTCCAACACGCGTTTGACCCATATTCTCTGAAAGAAAAATGGAGGGTAAAAACGAAGCGCCCATTTTAAGGCGGTAGGGTTGAAATTCATGCCACAAAAATACAACTTTATTGAAACTTAATACGGAAAGATTTGTCAATATGTTGTATAAAATGAAAAACTATATTAAATTGAGCCGATTTTAATCAAAACCATGGAATCTAAACAATCTAACCGTGCGTGGTTGTTGGTCTTTGTAGCCTCTCTGGGATATTTCGTTGATATCTACGATCTGATTATATTTTCGATTGTCCGTATACAATCTTTTCGGGATATAGGTGTGCCTGAAGAACTTATGCGTGCCAAGGGTGAATATGTGTTGAATATGCAGATGGGTGGACTGCTGATAGGTGGTGTGATCTGGGGTGTACTTGCCGATAAATTTGGCCGGCTAAAAGTATTATTCGGTTCTATTCTCCTATATTCCCTGGCCAACTTATACAATGGCTTCGTGCAGGATGTAACAATGTATGGTATTATCCGTTTTGTAGCCGGCATCGGGCTTGCGGGCGAGCTGGGGGCGGGTATTACGTTGGTTAGCGAAACAATGGGCAGAGGTAAAAGGGGATACGGAACAATGATTGTTGCGGGCGTGGGCGTGCTGGGGGCTATACTGGCCTATTATATATCGGAATGGTTTGATTGGCGTACAGCCTATTTTGTCGGAGGTACCATGGGGCTGTTACTGCTGTTGCTCCGCGTGGGCACATTCGAGTCAAAATTATTCCATCATGCGACGCAACAACAAGTATCAAAAGGTAGTCTTCTCCTGCTTTTTACGAACAAAAAAAGGACTTTGCGCTATATTTATTGTTTGTGTATCGGACTGCCGATCTGGTTTGTGGTAGGTGTATTGGTTACACAAGCGCCTGAGATAGGAAAAGCATTGGGGGCGGAGACCGTACTCAGCGCAGGTAAGGGAGTAATGTTTACGTATCTTGGTATTTCGTTGGGTGATTTTTTCGCAGGTCTTCTTGCCCAGTGGTTAAAGTCGAGAAAGAAAGTTGTGTTTCTCTGTCAAGTGATGATCGTCTTATCTTCTACCTGGTACCTGAACAGTACCGGAATCACCGAAACTACATTTAACTGGCTTGCCTTTTTTATGGGGATAGGTGTTGGCTACTGGGCTACATTCGTGACTATTGCAGCAGAACAGTTTGGTACAAATCTTCGGGCGACGGTAGCAACTACAGCACCCAACTTTGTACGTGGAGCATTGATTCCTTCGACATTATTATATGGCTATTTTGTTCAACAGTGGGGTATTATACAAGCGGCATTGACCACACTTCTTTTGCTTACGGCTGTAGCAATTTTTGCACTGACACAATTGGAGGAAAGCTTCGATAAGGATTTAAATTACCTGGAAGAATAAAGAAAAGATTATCTGTTTGGACATTTTTTACACCGTTTGCCCTTTTTGTATTTTTTGCAGCATTTCTTCAGGATACAACAAGAGAAACATCCAAAAGGATTAACACCTTTGGGAAGCTCTTGCAATTCATCTACGCCCGGACAAAGCGGCCACTCACTTTCCTTCATGGCCACAAAGATAATTATTTAGAATCAATTCAAATAATAATGACGTAAAAATTAGGTAATTATTCTTCTAAAGGGGCGCCGTAATTGAGTTCAATCAAAAATCGTCTATCTAGTAGACCAAGAGAAGTTGCAACGGATTTTGATATAACTACGATCGCATCATGTGTGTCCTGGTTGTCGCCAAATTTACCGACGACTTTTGCGAAAGTAACGCTTTTATTCATGGGGTTGGTGATCTTAAGAATGGTTCCGATTGGTGCAGTTTTGTGCAGTGCCAGGCTTGTTTGTCCATCACCTAAACTATCCATCCATGCACCAATACCACGTTCTTTTTTCTCGCGGATACCGTATCGGTTCGGCTTGAAATCGGAGAGGTCGATAGATTGATGTTCTTCATCTATCATAGGTTCGGGAATAACAGCTGTTTCCACCTCCTGAGGTAAGCTGCTGTTCGGGATTTTTAAGATCTGACCTTCCTTAAGGTTATCGGATGTCAGGTTGTTCACTTTTTTTATATCCTCCACAGCGATGTCAAATCGTCTGGAAATGGCATAAAGTGTTTCCTTCTTGCCGACGATATATTCCGTGAAGATATCCTGTGATGTCTGTGATGCAGATCGTGTTTGCTGTGTCTCCTGGGGAACATCCGGCACCGTTAAGGTAATTGTAGCGGCTTTGCCACGAGGAATTTTGACTGTGTCGCCAATGCGTAAATTCTTCTTATTGTTGGCCTGCATAATATCCTTGACAGATACACCATAGATGCGGCTAAGCTGATAATATGTTTCCTGGGGAGCCAACTTATGGATGACAAAACGGTTACTGTTTATTATTTCATTACCGATTGAATCGGGAGATAAGCGACGCGTGATAGTGTTGTCTGATGCTAATGAAGTAAAGGTGCAGGATAAAATGATTCCCAGAACGAAGAACGAAGAAAATGTAATAAATTTCACCATAACATGCAATTATACTAAATACGTTATAATTTCCTGTTTAGTATTTGATAAA
>JBEBVG010000062.1:0-16913 GCA_040392845.1 Sphingobacterium sp.
TCCTAGCCTGCAAGTCAGGCAGTTCGTTGATCACAAATATGGAGCGGTTGGCACGCGGGATCATTCCGAAATGGATGACGCGGTCATCCGCGTAACTCAACCTTAAATTCGCTGCCTTTATTGGGTCTACATCACCGATCAGATCCGCCACGGTCACGTCTGGTGTCGCCAATTTCTCGGCAAACCGTTCGTTCCTGTGAAGCCAGCTGATCGGTGTGCTATCGCCTTTTTCTCTCATAAGCTCCAAGGCATAACGGGAAATAGGTTGATACGGGTCGTCATTGATCTCCGACCCCTCGACTGTGGGGATATATTCATCTAATAAATTTACCATCAGCCTCGCTAACCGGGTCTTTGCCTGGCCACGAAGTCCCAACAAATTGATGTTATGTTTGGAAAGAATGGCTCTTTCGAGTTCGGGAATAACAGTATCTTCATAACCGTGTACACCTTCAAAAACGGTGTCGCCACGCTGTATTTTATTAATCAAATTCTGACGGAGTTCTTCCTTTATGCTTTTCGGTGTATAACCTGCTCCTTTTAACTCTCCAAAAGTCTTGATCGTAGTATAATTCATATATTGTTGTTGTTAAACCTGTAGTTTATCGTATTCTCTTTTTTCGGTTGTTCTCGTAATCTGCAAAGATCATTTCGCCTAAGTTTCCCAATCCCGTGTAGTAGGCTTTGCCCCTATTGGAAGCTGTGAACTCATCGACAAACTCCTGAAGGTATGGATCTGAAGTAATCATAAATGTGGTGATCGGTATTCCTAGCTTACGGGCTTGCGCAGCCATACTGTAGCATTTAGCGGTAATTAAAGGATCTAAACCCATGGGGTTCTTGTAATATGTACCATCCGGCATATTCAAGCAGCTTGGCTTACCGTCCGTAATCATAAATATTTGCTTGTTTGCGTGGCGTTTTCGTCTTAAGATATCCAAGCCTAGCTGTAGACCTGCAACGGTATTTGTATGAAATGGCCCCACCTGCAGATAAGGTAAATCTTTGATTGCGATTGGCCAAGCATCATTTCCGAATACGATAATATCCAACGAATCTTTTGGGTACCGTGTGAGTATCAACTCCGACAATGCCATCGCCACTTTCTTCGCTGGCGTAATACGGTCTTCGCCATACAAGATCATACTGTGGCTGATATCAATCATCAACACCGTACTCATCTGCGACTTAAATTGGGTATCCTCTACGACCAAGTCATGCTCCGACAGGCTGAAATCACCGATCCCATGATTGACCTGTGCATTTTTTAAACTTTCGGTGACGGAAATCTTGTCAAGGCTATCACCGTATTGATAGCTTCTAAAATCTCCTGTGTTCTCGTCACTCTGGCCGCTATACTTGGTTTTATGATTGCCGGATGTGCCTTTACGCATCTTTCCGAAGATTTGATCCAATGCATTTTGCCGAAGGGCTTTTTCCATCTTCGAGCTGAGGTCTACTCCTTCTTTTCCGTTAAAACCAAGACGCTCGACGATATAGCCCTTGTTTTTCAAATCTGCTATAAAATCGTCAACAGTATACGCTGGGGTAGTCAATTTAAACTCTTTGTCCAACTGCCTTAGCCAATCGATAGCTTCATCAAAATCTCCCGATGTATAGGTAATAAGCTCCTTGAATATCTCAAACAATTTATCAAAAGGTGTCTGAAAAGGTTCCTCGTACTGTTTAAAGACAAATCCTTTATTCCTATCCGTCTTGTTCATACGCTAAAATTACGATATTATAATTGTTATTTTCACTCGTAAATATCACAACAATATCATGATTGTATATTTAAGGGGAGATAGGATGAATTATTGGATGCATCAAGAGCTAATTTTTTAGCGTAGTTTTCATTACATTTACACCATGAGCAACAATGATATTATGAAAAAGCTACGCGTAGCTTTAAAATTTACGGACGACGATATTATTGAGGTATTAGCCCTGGTAGATTTCAGGGTGACGAAGACTGAACTGGGGGCGATATTCCGCAAAGAAGATCACCCTAATTTTAAACCTTGTGGCGATCAGTTGCTCCGTAATTTCCTTAACGGACTGATTATTTACAAGCGCGGCCCCAGACCTCGCCCTGATTCTAAGGCTCAATAATTAGGATTTCTTCTTTCTTATATAATCCCGTTGCAAGTCGTCATCAGTACCACGACGCATGCCACGACCAGGATAATAACAGATGTCGTATAAGGTGTCCTTTTCATTTTATTGATGTTTTCAATAAAAATTGCAAAAGCCATGCCTTAATAGATATACGCACAATTCGGTTTTGGAAAATGTAGCAAAACACCTACAATATCTTTCGACCTACTTTATTCCTCTGGAAGTTTAGTCATATCCATAAAGAAAAGCTCCCAGGTATGTCCGTCAAAATCTTCAATAGTACGCTGTTGCATAAAGCCGTAGTCTTTCATTTCGGTGGGTTCGGTACCGCCTGCTTTAAGTCCGTTGGCCATTATATTATTTACTTCGTCAATGCTATCCAACGATAATGAAAAAAGTCCCGCGACAGCTGACTTCGTGTCTGCTAAAGGTTTGTCGATAAATGATTTAAATTTATCGTGGGTCAAAAGCATCACATAAATACTCTCACTCCATACCATACACTTTCCTGTGTCATCCGAAAATTGGGGGTTGTTCGTAAATCCTAATGCCGTGTAAAACTCTACTGACCTCTGGAGATCTTGGACAGCTAAATTGATAAATACCTGTTTTGCAGCCATAATTTTTATTTTTCTGCAAATTACGATTTGTCTCATTTCTTTAACTTGTCATAAGACAAGTACTGTAAAAAAATGTCTTAAAATAGCTATCTTTATAAGGTGCTTCTGCCCAAATGAAGATATAAATTGAATGTATAGATGAAAGAGTTTTTTAAAGAGCTATTTGAATACAGTCACCATTTTAATCAAAAACTGGCCGACATTTTCTACGACAATCCCGACAAGACATCGGAAAAAGCAGTGAAAGTATTTAATCATCTATTGAATGCTCATCAGGTTTGGAACAACAGAATTGAGCCACGACAAACAACTTTTGGAATTTGGGAACTTCATACTGTTCAGGATCTCAAAAATATCGATCAAACGAACTACGAACAGACGTTGTACATACTTGACAACTCTGATCTGAACGAGATGATCGACTATTTCACCACCAACGGACAGGGATTTAACAACAGTATCCGAGACATATTATTTCACGTCATTAACCATTCGACATATCATAGGGGACAGATTGCCTCTGAATTCAGACTACATGGGCTTGAACCTTTGGTTACCGATTACATTTTTCATAAACGATAGATGAAGAAAATAGGATTCTTATCATTTGGTCACTGGGCCAATCATCCGGCATACAGCACGCAGACGGCGAGTGACACACTACTTCAATCCATTGACCTGGCGGTCGCCGCAGAAGAAATCGGGATCGATGGTGCGTATTTCCGGGTGCATCATTTTGCCAATCAACTCGCTTCGCCTTTTCCTTTATTGTCCGCCATCGGAGCCAGGACCAGCAAGATCGAGATCGGCACAGGAGTAATCGATATGCGCTATGAAAATCCCCTGTACATGATCGAAGATGCGGGAGCTGCCGATTTGATTTCGGGTGGTCGCCTACAATTGGGGATCAGCAGGGGTTCGCCCGAACAGGTTATCGACGGATGGCGCTATTTCGGATATGAACCTGCCGAAGGTGAAACGGATGCTGACATGGGACGCCGCAAAGGTTTGGAATTTTTGGAAAAGCTAAAAGGAGTTGGATTCGCCCAGCCCAACCCCAACCCTATGTTCCCCAACCCTCCCGGCCTGCTACGGCTGGAGCCACATTCCGCAGGCTTGCGTGAGCGTATATGGTGGGGTGCCGGCTCCAATGCTACCGCGGTATGGGCTGCAGAAAACGGCATGAACCTACAAAGTTCTACCCTGAAATTTGACGAAAGTGGCAAACCTTTCCACATCCAGCAGGCCGAACAGATCCGCCTATACAAAGAGGCTTGGGAAAAAGCCGGGCATCAAAGGATACCCCGTATTTCAGTAAGCCGCTCGATCTTCGCCCTGGTCAACGATCAGGACAGGTATTACTTTGGACAGGAGGCTAACCGTGTGGATAAGATCGGCATGATAGAATCAGATAAACGGGCAATCTTCGGCAGAAGCTATGCCGCCGAACCCAACCAACTTATCAGAGAGCTGGAACAGGACGAAGCTATCCGGGAAGCGGATACCTTGCTGTTGACAATTCCAAACACCTTAGGTGTAGATTACAATGTGCATGTGCTTTCGGCGATTTTGAAATACGTAGCCCCCGAACTGGGCTGGCGGTAAAGGGAAAATAAGCCTATCTAAATGTAACGGCAAGGTTTAAAATTACTTTATTTCATCTATTTAAATTTGTCCTTTTCGGTAATGAAAGTATCATCATGATGGTTGCCTTGTTTTAGTGTGTAATAGCATGAAATCATCTTTACATTCGGCTTCCTGAAAGGATAAAAATTACAAAAAGATCATGAAAATAAAAAAATTATTGTTTTTTAATCAAATGTATACTAAATTTACAAGTAAGATGGTTTAAGAACAAAACCATTAAAATAAATAAACTTATACTAAAACAAACAATATGTTTGCTAAACAAAAAAAGAGATCATGAAAAAAGATAACCAAAATGAAAAACCAAAATTAGTACTTCGTAAAAAATATCTCGAAGAAATGGAAGCTGAGAATCTTTCCATTGAAGAATTTCTTGATATGAAAAGACTAGAAAACGCGCGTGAGGAAGAAATTATTTTTGAGCAACAAGTAAAAAATGCCCGCCCTCTCGAGCACATCAAAACTATATCCTTAAACAACAACGTGGCAAACCTGGGTTATGAAAGGCGGTTTTTCACGCGTGAAGATGCTGAGTTCTTAAACCAGCTAATAAAAAAGTGGGAAGATGAAAACTCGATATGGGAGCCAATAGAATCATCCCCAGAAGATATGGAAAATTTAACCCAAACATTAGCGGAAACCGGCATCTGCTATGAGTTCAAAAACCTGGGAGTCACTATATATACGACCTGGCTATTCGATCACTCTATTTTTACTGACTCATCTTCGATAACGTATGCCCATATCTCCTATTTCTATAACCACTTTAGTAAAGAGTTTAGAGAAATTAATGACGAAGAGTTATTTGAAATAGAATTTTCAGTATAATTACTGCTATTTCAAAAAATACTCAAAGAAATCATATATTCTTTCGCACGCCTCCTCATTTAGTGCGTGTTTGGGCCTATTCGTCATAGCTACACGCTCCTTCTTTCCTAATAAAGCATTTACAGCAACGCTATGATTGAGTGCCCGCCATTGCGTGACAGGGTCCTCGGCACCTCCTGATACAAGGAAAGGACGAGGAGCCATTAGCGCATGGAGCTCGTGAAGATTCCTTCCGTCTTTTCTAAGTTGATTATAAACACCATAGGCAGGATTTTCTTCTGTTATCAATCCTCTTTTTCGCCATGGCTTAGGATGAAATCCCAAGTACCAGGGCTCCCAGTAGTTGATTGATTCTCTACCTTCCTGCATGACAACACCGGGATCTGACCATGCTGCAGCGGCAAAATTATCTGTCAGACAAGAGGCGAACATAGCCCACTTCCCGCCGAAGGAGTGTCCCAGGATACCTATCCTTTTTTTGTCGACATCCTTCCTATTGGCAAGGGCGTAATATGCATTATTTGCAGCATAGCCCAGCATAGACAGCGGTTGGACGGATACACGGTCGATAGACGGATAATACAACGAGAATTCATTTCGTACAGAAGCTTCTTTGGTACCTATGGATAAAGTGATAAATCCCCGGCTGACCAACTGAAGCGCAAAAAAGCGATATGGCTCTAAACCGGGAGTTCGGTTACTGGTACCGATCGCTGTTTCCGCATCATAGAAAACCGTAACAACCGCCGGCATCTTGCCTTTTGAATTTTTTGGCACTAAAAGATATCCTTCCGTATATTCGTTAGGCGTCCATTTGAACCGAACAATATACTGTGTATAGCTGCCTTTGTCGACAGTATCCAAATATTCAAGGTTCTGTTTCTTATACAGCTCTGGCCATTTTCCCAGGTATCCTTCCCAGTCTACTTTAATTTCCTGCTTACGCTTTTCCCATTGCTTAGGTGTCTTTACAACCTCTCCATTGTTAAAAACCAAAGGAGATCTGAAATCACCAAAATCGCCCTTCAAGGAATCCGGTGGATAAAAGTAGGGTTGAAGTACCTGATAAAGTTCATTTTTTTGTGCAAAAGAAGCCTGTAGGGTTAATAGGCTAACAAGAATATAACTATATAAATTTTTCATGATTTATTACTTCGCATTTGCCAAAGATTTTGTCGTTAAATAATATTTAGCGAGTATAAAGGATTTCTCCCACTCCGGTAACGCCTTATCTTTTCTATATTGTAAAAATTGTTGCAATACTTTCGTAAAATGCTCTTCATGGCTTAGGTACAACGCATCAGGAATTACTATTTTGTATTGCCCATTCTCCTGCTCGTAGCTTAGGCCTGGCAGATCAGAAATAGATGTCAATGCTTTTTTCAGTTTCTCTCCAAAGTGTTCATCAGTATTATTCGGAATAAGGAATACGGCCATCTTTGCATTGTCGTCGGCTTTAACTTCGATGTTGAACTGCTTTGTTAAAAATTTCGCATGAAATTGGTCTCCTCTGCCATCCAATGATTCTACGGCCCATTCTACAGCGATAGATACGGATATCCCTTTAAAAGAATAGTCCATCTTGCCATTACTGAAAACGCGTAAGACCTGATCTTCTGTGATATCGGACGACAATGACGATGGATATTCTGCCAGGTTTGTTGCTCGTGTAAAGTCTTCTTTGGAAAGATCAGTAGTCCATCGTTGGGCATCTTTTAGCTGAATATCCCGCTCGATATCGATGACCTGCTCTGACGATAATATCCACTGTACCAAATCGATATAATGTGTCGTTACATCGACTAACCCCTCCCCCTGCTGTTTGGTATTAAAAAACAGCAATGGCCGAATTAAAGGTTGACCGGAAACCTCTTTAATGAAATGATGGGTACTTTTGAATGTGATAGAAGGTTCATTATCCTTTACCTGCAACCCTCCCGAAAATCCGTGGTTGTTAATAAGTGCTTTGATGATCTGATTTTTCACATCATACCGCTCCGTCATAATATCATAGATCAATGCAGGACCATCTTTCGAACCATTATCCATTAATGCCTTTAGCTTATTGTATCCATCGGCATCGATAACAAGTGGCTTATCTGCAAAGACATCACGACCATGTTGAACAGCCTGACTGATATAATCTATCTTTTTGTTATTATCCCCTGCCAGTACAACAACGTTACCTGTCGCTCCCTGAAATGCCTTTTCTAAATAATCGGCTCCATAATATCCCACGAGATTCCAATGGGTAGGGTCTGTCTCGCGTGAATTATATTGTTCAATCAATTGTATATATCCTTCTGCTGTATTCTCCGAATCGGCAAAGAGATGAACCAAGGTATCTATTTCAGGATTGGCATACTTCTGCACTAAGGCGGCATGAAAATGCTGGGGATCTATCACAAGCAACTGGACAGAATCTCCTTTATTTTCATTCGAACGATCTGCTCCGCATCCCATATTCATCAAAAGAATTGCTGCTAAAAAATAAAACGTACTTTTCATCTTATAAACTCCATTTTCTGATTTTGTGTGCATATACGGCATAATACACCAAATACAGGTAACAAGGAAATAACACCCAATAGGCTTCACGAAGTCCATAGGCGTCTGCAAAATAACCATAGACTAAGGGCAAGATAGCATTGCCACACAATCCCATAATCATCAATGATGCGCCTACCTTGGTAAACCTACCCAGACCGTCCAGTGCAAGCGGCCAGATACCCGCCCATGTCAGGGAATTGGAGATACCAAGCAACACAATGAACCAAATGGAAATATCGGCTGTATGCCCTAATAAGGTGACTTCGCCTTTGGTAAAAACGATAAGCAATGAAAGTACCGCGCCCAGTATGGTGACAATCCGCAGGACATTTGTCTGGCTGATAAACCTTGGAATAACGGCTATCCCCATGAAGTAACCTACGATAGCCATAGCCAGTGTATAGGAGGGGAATACTTTTGCCTCCACAAGGGAAATACCCATTGAACCGGCATAATTGATGATCGTGTCAATCGAAATCACCTGTGCACCTACGTGGATGAAAATCGCCACAGCACCTAAAATGAGATGTGGAAACTGAAAAATGCTGGTTTTGCTGCTGTTCTTTTCTGCAATTTCATCGCTTTCTTCATCTGTATTCAATTCCGGCAGCGGAGAATACCGGACACCAATACCAATCAGCAACATCGCAACGCCTACAACTGCATAGGGTACAATAACCCGCCGGATCAATTCGTCAAGTGCAGCTGCACGATCGACATCTGTCATTCCTGCCAAACTGTCGAACATGGCCTGATCTGTAGGACGTAATACTGCTGCGGCGAACAATAGAGGCGCAATAATACCTGCAAATTTATTACAGATGCCCATAATGCTTATACGCTGCGCGGCACGTTCCTTTGGACCCAGGATAGTGATATATGGGTTCGCTGCCGTCTGTAAGATAGCCAATCCCACACCAATGGTAAACAAACCTAGCAGGAACACTTCATACGTACGGGTCATCGCTGCCGGGATAAATATAAATGCTCCCGTTGCCAATGCCAGAAACCCGACCATCATACCTTTCTTGAAACCAACAGATTTCAACAGATAGGATGAAGGTACCGACATGACGAAATAGGCGATATAAAAAGCAAACGCTACCAAATAGGACTGGAAGTGCGTCAGTTCACAAGCGATTTTAAAATAGGGTATCAGGATGGCATTTATCCATGACAAGAAACCGAAAATAAAAAATAATAAGGCAATGATACCGATGGAAATGCTCGTTTCCCTTTTTGTTAAGCTTGCAGCATTTTTAACATTCGAAGCGCTCATTTCTTTTAGATTTTGGGTTCCCAGCCTTTAGCATACTCTCTCGACCAATAGTCGTTCATTACACTATTATCGCGGATATGACCGTTTGAAGGATTTATTTCCAATGTTTTTCCAGACCGCAACGCAATATTACCCAATTGCACCAAAAGTGTACTTTGATGACCGCTCAGGATATCAGAGTTCAGATTACCTCCGTCTTTAATCGCGGAGAACATGTTCTGGAAGTGGATGGCATCCAACTGTTGTGAAGGGCTCGTCAGACTTGCTGTATTGATAGGCCCGCTATCTTTTACATCCTTCACCAATTTTCCTTTTACATCGAATACTTTATAGGAATTTGCCCCGTCTATCTGTAAAGAGCCGTTTGTTCCGTAAAACATCACACCTACATTAGAACCTTCGGTAGTCATAGCATTACAGCTTCTTCCTTCCCAGGTGATCATCTTATCCGGGCCAAATTCAATATTGATGACTTGTGTATCTGGTGTTTCCCAATCATCATCATAAGCATAGCGGCCGCCGTTTGAACTTACTTTTGTCGGAAAGTCCACTTGTAATCCCCAACGGGCCAGGTCGACCATGTGGGTACCATTATTTAAGGCTTCTCCTGTACCCCAGTGCCAAAACCAATGCCAGTTGTAATGCAACAGGTTGTCCTGAAAATCTCTTCTTGGCGCAGGACCTTGCCATAGTTCAAAATCTAGCCAGGAAGGAACTGCCGCCTTCTTTCCAACACCGATCGAAGGCCTGTTATTTGTGTACCAGGTTCTGGCAAAATAGACATTGCCTATCGTACCGCTATGGACTTCCTGAATTCCTTTGACAACATTTGGCCAGGATCTTCTTTGATTGCCCATCTGAATTACATTCTTATATTTGTTTACAGCTGAAATCAACAATTCTCCTTCATTCGGGTTATGTCCACAGGGCTTTTCCAGATATACATGCTTGCCTGCTTGCGACCCTAAGATAGCAGCGGGGGCATGCCAATGGTCGGGAGCCGCCACAACAAGAATGTCTACATCCTTACTTTCCAATGATTTTCGAAAATCGCGAAAGCCTTTAATCGCTGTTTTCTGGTATTTGGCTACGGCACTTTTACACTTGTCGATCGCCCGGCTGTCAACGTCACAAATATGTATAATCTCGCTATTCGGTTGTGCAGCAAAATTTTGTGCTAAAGCATTACCTCTGGAATTAACGCCCATCATCGACACCCGAAGCTTCTCATTGGCGCCAATAATATTGTTATAACTTTTTGCGCTAAATGCCGGTAAAACTCCACCTAACCCTAAAGCTGCGGAGGTTACCAATGATTTTTTAATAAAATCTCTTCTTGAATTATTGTCCATAATAAATTATTTTACTTGGTTACTTGACTTAATGCTATCGAACTACCGTTCGAACGCTTGCTGACATCTGCAGTTTCAATAAAAGCACATATCTCCAAAGTCTCTTTTCCATCAAACGGCGTGACTTTGGTATCAAAAAACTCGACTATTCGTTCCAACAATGCATTGTATCCCGTAAAATTGCCTAATTGTATAGCTGCATTTTCACAGTATATTGTGCCACCATAGACACTTTTTCCATTGCGGGTACCACGCACTGTTCCTACACGGCCATCTTCCCACACACCAACCAGAATATCGGTATCTTGAGTATGCGTCCGGCTTACAGACTTACACCCTGTACCCATTGCGGCAAACAGCATCTCTACACCATGAATGCCATACCAAAAGAAGTCGGGATGGCTGGGATCCAAATGTGCCGGAGAATACACGTCAGCTCCAAGCACTTTCCCGTGCTTGCCCTCGATAACTTCCTGCATCCTTTCTATATACCGAAGTGAAGAGGATGAAAAGAACGGCACTTTATATTGTTCTGAAAGCTTAAATATTTCAGCGGCATCGGCATAAGAAGCTGCTAGCGGTTTATCAATAAACATCGGCTTTCCCGCTTTAAACACTTCCCTGGCCTGCTCCAGATGGAGACGCCCGTCATTCGTCTCTAATAAGATATAATCAACTTTGCCCAGCAATTCTTTAATAGAATTCGTGATCTCTACACCGTAGGTCTTGATCTGTTCGATATATTTCGGAATTCGCTCTGTTGCGGATGGTATAGTCTTCGTTCCATAGGGATAGGCCGCGACTACTTTATAGCCACGATATTTCTGCGGATCCTCATTAATACTTTTTGAAAACGCTACCGAATGGGATGTATCTAATCCGATGATCCCTATTCTCTTTTTGTCCTGCTTGAAAGCTGTAGTTGCAAATGCCGTCTGGTTGGCGGCAAGCGTAAATAGAGCTAACGAACTAGCTCCTAGAAAATCTCTTCTATTTAAAGTTCTCATAACGCGGTTTATTCTTTTATTTTTTAAATATAGTAAATAGTGTACGTACCCGAAAATATTTTGATAAATATATTGTAACTAATTTGTTCTTATCATGTGCTTTAGTTTTTATAGAATTTATAGTTTTCTTTCGTAATGATATCAATAGGCATAAACTGGACTTTGTCTATGGTACTCTGATTTATAAAGTAATCATATAACGTCAGTAGTGCCTGATATCCTTGTTCTATTGGTTTTTGACAAATTAAAAAATCTATGACACCTTTTTCCAGGTACTGTAGATTTTGACTCAAATAATCATAGCCAACTAATTTTATTTTCGAAATTTTGTTCTCTTCAAAATATTTTGCAACTGTAAAAACACGTGAGTTGGTCACAAAAATTAAATCGATCGTATGATTTTTCAAATACGACTGCAGTTCTTTAGTTACTGAGATATAGTCTGTCTCATAGAGCGACTTTACCTCGATGTCTACATCGGGTCTAGTCTCGTCAAAGTGCGCCTTAAATCCTGCTTCCTTTTTCCGCAAATGGTGCTCGGAGTCCAACTCACGTGAAATGTTCAGGACCAATACTCTCCCTTGCTGTGAAACCAGGTATTTACATAGATTGCCGGCTAGCTTGCCGGACTGGAATAAGTCCGGACCGATATAGCTCAAAGGCCTGACATTGGAAATATCTGAATTGATAAAAACACACTTGATCTTTAATGCCTCACATTTATTAAAGAATTCAACAGACTCACTGATAAAGGAAGGTGCCACTATTACACCGTGAAAGCTATCTTTAAAAATCTTTTCAGCTTCCTGGTTAAAGGTTGTCCGATCGTTAAGGTCATATAAAAAGAATGAAAGTTCTACGCCATACAATTGTATTTCTGACCAGGCTGTACGAATTCCTTGTAGAGGGGCATTCCAATATTCCGTCTCTTTCGATTCTTTCGGAATAAGAACAGCAAACTTAAAAACTTTTTTAGAAGCCAGTCTTCTTGCCAACAGGTTTGGCTTGTAGTCCATGTCCTTTATGATAGCATCTATTTTTTCCTTCGTCTTGATAGAGACTCCCGGACGATTATGAAGGACGCGATCTACCGTTGCGATAGAAACATTAGCTCTTCGCGCTATTTCCTTTACCCCTGATAGTTCAGTCTTTTTAAGCATTCTTTGGTTTAATGTAAATAATTCAAATAAAGATAAAGAATTATCCTAATCTTCAAGTAAACTACTGCTTTCTTTATCTAAATATAATTTTGCCCGGGTATGCTTCCGCAATATTGTCGAAGGAAATTTTTCACTGATATCTTCATGCAAGGTTTGATAAACTGCTTGTGCCTTTGTAGTGCCGGGCACTACACAGAATATATAAGGTGCTGACACAAGAGCGGGGATTGTTAATGTCAAGGCGTGGGTCGGCACATCTTCAATAGTTGGAAAACAACCGTCATTGACCTGCTGCTGACGGCACATTTCTTCCAGCTCAACCTTTTTTACCAACTTAGGGTCATTGAAATCTGCGACGGGAGGATCATTGAAAGCGATATGTGTATTTTCCCCTATTCCCATACATACAATATCCGGTTTATAGTCGGTCAATATGCGTGTATAACGCACACATTCTTCGTCAATATCTTTATTTTCTCCCTGGATATAATGGATGCTTTTAAGGCCCGCTTTTTCAAACAGGTTTTTCTTCAGGTAATACCTGAAACTCTGAGGCTGATCATCCGTGATACCGATATACTCATCCATGTGTAATGCGTTGACCTTATCCCAGGGAATATCCTGTGCTAACAAGCCTTCGTACAAATCCTTTTGCGACGGTGCTGCTGCAAAAACGATATTCACTTCATGCTGTTGCTCAAGAATCTCCTTTATTGCTGCACTCACATCTTTAGCCACGGCTTGTCCCATCTGTTCTCTTGTCGGATATACCTCGACTTTAAGAGCATCTTTTTTTGTTTCCATATTAAGTCTTACTTTCTGTTATAATAAGGTGTTGTGTACAATTCTACCATTGACCAGGGTAAGACTGACCTGTACGTTATCATCAAAGACGACCAGATCAGCATCTTTTCCTTCTTCTATAGAGCCTTTATGGGAGTCTACTTTCATAACCCGCGCAGGGTTGATGCTGATCATCCGAATAATCTCCTCCAGGGATAGATGATCAAGCTTTAACATCGTACGTACCAATCTGTCTGTCGTGGCGACACTTCCGGCAAAAGCCGTCCGGTCCTGCAGCTTCGCTACACCATCTTCAATAATGACTTCCATGCCGTCTTCATAGCTCCCCAAAACCGAACGTTCGTCTGCTGTTCCCGCCGCACGCATGGCATCCGTTATAAGTATCATCTTGTCCGGCCCTTTTACTTTATATATCAATTGAAGCAACGGATTCGGAAGATGGATACCATCGGCAATCAATTCCAGGTCAAAGTCATCCAGGAGATATCCCGCTTCTACTACTCCCGCGTATCGAAAGGCATTTCTCCTCGTAACGCCCGACATCGCTGAATAAAAATGTGTCATAAGATTATAACCCGCCTGGTGAGCTTTTACGACATCTTCATAAATCGCATCCGTATGGGCTATAGCCGCTATAATACCTTTCGAAGTGAGGTATTCTCCAAACTCCAGAGCCCCATCTAATTCGGGAGCAGCACTCCAACGGACAATACTATCGTACTCCTCGATCAACCTTCGGTATTCTTCAGGATCTGGGTTTCGGATATAACGGGGATCCTGTGCACCCCGCTGGCTCATCGCAAAATATGGTCCCTCCAGATGTATGCCCAAAAATTGTGCACCATCGATCTGTTTATCCTTTATACGTCCATAGCTTCCCAATGTTTCCTTTAAGCGCTCTTGTGTACTGGTAAGCGTCGTCGGAACCATCGAGGTGGTCCCATATCTGGCATGTGTAACTGCAATATTTTCAAATGCCTCCTCTGTGCCATCCATAAAATCATATCCCCCTCCTCCATGAACATGGATATCAATGAAACCGGGCGACAAAAATTTTCCTTGCAGGTTTATTAAAGTACAACCTTCAAAACGATCCAGCGATATGTCTTTTTCTCTATATATAGTTTTAATCTTCGTTCCTTCAACAAGGACGCCACCTAAAAAGGTTTCATTCCTCAATATAACTTGGGCATTATAAAACAATATGCAATCTATCATGGATTAGTTTTAGTTTATATATACAATGTGTACGTACACGAAATTACAAAACTTTTCTGTTAATCAAAATTTTATAAAAGAAATTCTATCCGAATATTCAGCAAAAGCATTTAGATTTTTTTAATTTAGCACCAAATCAGCTATTATGGATATTCAAGTTGCCAACAGGCTTCAACATACAGAGGAATATTATTTCTCAAAAAAACTAAGGGAGATCGATGAGCTAAATAAAGCGGGTAAGCAAATCATCAACCTGGGTATCGGAAGCCCGGACCTCCCCCCCCATCCTGATGTCATTAAGATACTTAGTGAGCAAGCTTCCTTGCCAAATACGCACGGGTACCAAAACTATAAAGGGGCTCCTATTCTCCGGCAAGCCATAGCTGATTGGTATGCTAAATATTATCAGGTACATGTTGACCCTGATAAAGAAGTGCTTCCACTTATCGGTTCCAAAGAGGGAATTGTGCATATCTGTATGACTTACCTGCAGGAGGGTGACAGTGTGTTGATCCCCAATCCAGGATATCCTGCCTACACAAGTGCAGTACGTATTAGCGGTGCCACTATTATCCCTTATGAGCTGACAGAAGAATCTCATTGGCTACCTGACTTCGCTGCACTCGAAAGGTTAGACTTATCCAAAGTAAAAATGATGTGGATCAACTATCCACACATGCCCACAGGTGCATTAGCAAGTAAAGCGTTCTTCGAACAGGTTATCGCCTTCGGAAGGAAGCATAACATTTTGATATGTCATGATAATCCATATAGCTTTATCCTGAATGATAAGCCGCGGAGTATCCTTTCCGTAAAAGGTGCCCTGGATGTTGCCATTGAATTAAACTCACTGAGCAAATCTTCCAACATGGCAGGTTGGCGAATAGGAATGCTATTGGCGAGCGAGACACGAATAAATGAAATCCTCCGTTTCAAGAGTAACATGGACTCGGGCATGTTTTTACCACTCCAGGTAGCCGCGGCCACCGCGCTAAAGCTGGACAGCAGCTGGTATACATCGCTGAATGAGGAATACCAAAAAAGGAGAGAAAAGGTATTCGAAATCATGGATTTACTGGATTGCACGTACAGCAAGGAACAGGTTGGGTTATTTGTATGGGCCAAAATACCGTCACGCTTCAATGATTGCTATGAAATATGTGATGAAGTCTTATATCAATCAAATGTATTCATCACCCCGGGCGGAATATTCGGCTCTGCGGGGAATCGGTATATCCGGATAAGCTTATGTGCAACATCAGAAGTTTTCCAGCAAGCTATTGATAGGATTAAGAATACTTTACCTTAACTTTGCGGACAGTTTTGAGGGAACAACACAATTTTTAGTGCAATAAAAAAATGAATATAGCAATTGTAGGTGTAGGTTTGATTGGGGGCTCACTAGCCATACGACTGAGAGAAACTAAACAATACGACAAAATAATAGGAGTCGACAAAAGTGAATCGAATCGTAAAAAGGCACTTCAACTCAAGCTCGTTGATGAATTTCTTCCACTGGATGAGGCTATCGAGCAGTGTAAAATTATTATTTTGGCCACTCCCGTCGATGCCATTGTACAACTCGCTCCTTATATTCTGGATCGGATTACCGACCAGGTTTTGATCGACATGGGCTCCACGAAGATCAATATTTTACAGCGGATTGCAGATCATCCTAAAAGAGGGCGTTATGTAGCAGCCCATCCTATGGCAGGTACGGAGTATTCTGGCCCGGAAGCAGCTTTACCAGATCTCTTTAAAGATAAAAATATGGTCTACGTCGAGGCTTTCAAATCAGATGAAGACGCTTTTGACCTTGCCGACACCATAACTGAACAGCTGGATATGAAGTCTCTGTTCATGAATGCCGAGGAACACGATATGCACACGGCCTATGTTTCGCATATTTCGCATTTAACTTCTTTTGCACTGGCGTTAACGGTATTAGAAAAAGAAAAGTCCCAGGGACGAATATTCGAATTGGCCGGATCGGGATTTGAATCTACCGTACGTCTCGCTAAATCATCTCCTGATATGTGGACACCTATCTTTAAGCAAAATCGTACGAACGTCCTGGAAGTCCTGGAAGAACATATTAAACAGTTACAGAAACTGCATGATAAGATTGAGGAAGAAGATTATGACGGGCTTCACAAACTGATCAAGAAATCCAATAAAATAAAGCGGATTATTAAATAATGGGAATAAAAAAAGGTTTTCAAACGGGGAGAATGAAAACCTTTACTAACCAATTATAAACCTAAATTATGATACTACAAAGATAAGTGTAATAAGTACACTTGTCAAGAGTTTTGGTAAAACTTAACAAT
>JBEBVG010000063.1:0-16881 GCA_040392845.1 Sphingobacterium sp.
CCGGCCATACAACGGGTTTTCTTTAACGGTCAGAAAGCAGCCAGTTTGTTTGACAGGCATTTAGAAAGAAAACCGGATATCCTTTTTCAAACGCTCCCCAGCACCAGTCCTGCCAATGCGCAATATAGCTTTGACCGATTATTGGAGGAATGGAGCATAATTAAATAATTATTAAAATCCCACAAAAACAACACGTATAAAATTAACCGAGATAACACGGGTAAAAAAATAATTTCGTATCTTTGTACAAAAAGAGGCTGTCATGAATACGAAATTGACATTGACAATGGAGCAATCGGTCATCGAAAAAGCAAAAAAATACGCTCGAAAAAAAGAAAGAAGCCTTTCGGATTTGATTGAAAACTATCTCAAAGCATTAGTCACTACCGACAACATAAATCATGAAGAAGACTTATCACCAACGGTTAAATCTTTGAGGGGTACATTTAAACTACCAAAGGATTTTGATTACAAAAAGGAGCTTACTGATCGGTTATCTGAAAAATACTTATAGTGTATACAGTTTTAATTGACACCGACATTATTCTCGACTTCTTCTTTGACAGAGCCCCGTTTTCGGAAGATGCCTCCAAAATCCTGAGCTTATGTGAAAAAGGAAATATTAAAGGTTTTGTGACTCCTGTGATAATAAGTAATATATATTATCTTCTCAGGAAGACAGCTAAACATAAGAAGGTTATCGATAATTTAAAAAAACTGTTAGAGATAATTGATATTGCCATCATCGATAAAACGACTGTAACAGATGCTTTAAACTCCAATTTTAACGACTTTGAAGATGCGTTACAAAATTTTTCGGCACAAAATACAAAAGAGATTAGAGTAATTATTACCCGAAACATTAAAGATTACAAAACCAGCAACCTGTCTGTAATGACAGCAGAAGCTTACCTCAAAACAATGTAGCTTTTGTTCTGTAATACGGAACAAAAGCTACGAATCTGAAACTTTAGTTCACAAAAGCGCAAGAAATGTTCTGTTATACGGAACAAAAAAAACATGAACTTTCGCTATAATCATCCTGTTTGATTATTTTTGTGGCAAGATGTCAGACTTGAAATATAATCAAAGAGGTGTCTCCGCTGGAAAAGAGGATGTACACAATGCTATAAAGAATATTGACAAAGGGCTTTATCCAAAAGCATTTTGCAAAATCATTCCCGATATTCTGGGAGGTGATGATACATGGTGTAATATTATGCATGCTGATGGTGCCGGGACCAAATCCTCTTTGGCCTATATATACTGGAAAGAGACGGGTGACATCTCGGTTTGGAAAGGTATAGCACAAGATGCCATCATCATGAATATCGATGATCTGCTCTGTGTGGGAGCAATAGACAATATCCTGCTTTCTTCTACCATCGGGCGCAACAAAAACCTGATTCCAGGCGAAGTCATTGCCGAGATCATCAATGCCACTGAAGAAATCTTGGCAGAACTCCGCAAACTGGGTATCGGCATCTATTCTACTGGAGGTGAGACGGCTGATGTGGGTGATCTCGTACGTACGATTATCGTTGACAGTACGGTAACATGCCGTATGAAACGATCAGATGTCATTTCCAATCACAATATAAAACCAGGAAATGTCATTGTCGGATTGGCCTCCTATGGAGAAGCAACCTATGAAAAAGAATATAACGGTGGAATGGGGTCTAATGGGCTAACCTCTGCACGTCATGATGTATTTAGCAAATATATTGCCGAAAAGTATCCCGAAAGCTATGATCCTGCTGTACCTTACGAACTCGTATTTGCTGGTGGAAAAACTTTGACCGATAAAATCGAAGTCGAAACAGGTGAAGAAATCACAGCTGGAAAACTAGTCTTATCCCCTACCCGTACCTATGCCCCTGTCATCAAACAGATATTGGATAAATACCGGAAGCAAATAGATGGTATGGTGCATTGTTCTGGCGGTGCACAGACCAAGGTACTCCATTTCATCGATGATCTACACGTTATAAAAAACAACTTATTTCCTGTTCCTCCCCTTTTCGAACTGATTCAGAAAGAATCCAATACGGACTGGAAAGAAATGTATAAGGTATTCAACATGGGACATCGGATGGAGCTCTATGTTTCACCCGAAATAGCCGATGATATCATTGCTATTTCCGATTCATTTGGTATACCTGCTCAAATCATCGGACGCGTAGAGGCATATGATAAGAAACAGGTAACGATCCAGTCTCCATACGGTAGTTTTATTTACGAATAAGCATACTGATGAACAACAAGCCCATTATTGGTCGTACAGAAGTGGTAGACTTGCCCGAATTGGGTTTGTATAACATTACTGCCAAGACCGATACTGGTGCCGATACCTCCGTATTGCATTGCGAAGATTTTGAAGTTTTTGAAAAAGCCGGACACCTTTTCATATCCTGTCATATCTGCCCTCACCCAGAAGATGCTGATATGATGACACTTACCTTCCCCATTCATCGGGAACGGGTCGTAAAGAGTTCATTTGGGCAAACTGAAACACGCTACATCTTCATCACGAAGGTAAGGCTATTCGATAGGCTCTATGACATTAAACTTTCCTTACGTGATCGTTCGTCCATGTCTTATCCGATGCTGTTGGGAAGAAACTTTATCACTGGAAAATTTTTGGTGGATGTATCTCAAAAAAACCTGGGCAAGAACATCCTATAAAATAAAACTATTCATTCCCGTTCATTGTTATCTAGATAA
Source organism: Sphingobacterium sp. (assembly GCA_040392845.1). Taxonomy (GTDB): domain Bacteria; phylum Bacteroidota; class Bacteroidia; order Sphingobacteriales; family Sphingobacteriaceae; genus Sphingobacterium. The sequence goes on from JBEBVG010000063.1 coordinate 2,725, forward strand.
TTAAATCAAATTTTTGTGAAAATTGCCGTTTTATCCACGAATAAACATCTCTATTCTACACGCCGACTAGTAGACGCAGCTATGCAGCGTGGCCACGAATGTGTAGTCATCGATCACAGCAAGTGCTATGTAGGTATCCAGCAAGGAAAACCCAGCATACATTATAAAGGAGAAGACATCGCCGACATTGATGCTATCGTCCCGCGTATTGGGGCCTCGGTCACATTCTATGGCTCGGCGATTGTTCGCCAGTTTGAGGTTATGGACGTCATATCCGCCAATCCAAGCCAGGCGATCACCCGCTCCCGCGACAAACTGCGCTGCATGCAGATCCTATCCGGTGCCGGCTTAGGTTTACCTACTACCGGATTTGCGCGTACCGCATCGGATGTGGACGACCTGATCAGCATGGTGGGTGGTGCACCTTTGGTCATTAAACTATTGGAAGGAACACAAGGAATAGGCGTTGTATTGGCCGAAACCAAAAAAGCAGCTTCCTCTGTCATAGAGGCATTCTATGGACTAGGCAACAATATACTGATCCAGGAATACATCAAGGAAGCCAAAGGAACAGATATCCGGGCATTTGTCGTGGACGGCAAAGTCGTCGGAGCGATGAAAAGGACTGCTAAGGAAGGAGAATTTCGGTCAAATCTCCATCGTGGAGGTACAGCTGCAGTGATCAAACTGACCCGTAAGGAAAAAGAGACCGCTATCGCAGCTGCGCGTGCCATGGGTCTGACTGTTGCAGGGGTAGATATGCTCCCTTCTGCACGTGGACCTTTGATTCTCGAAGTAAATTCTTCCCCAGGTCTGGAAGGAATCGAATTGGCAACGAACAAGGATATTGCAGGAGAAATCATAAAATATCTCGAACACCAGTACGAAATCAAACAACAGACCAAACCTGTGACCAAGAAACGTAACGTTAAAAAAGAAAGTAAGTTATAAGGTCACAATACAGGAAACAGGCAAATGATCAGAAGGGTAGCGATCCTGATTATAGATATCTGAATACACCTCATAGTCCTGTACTTTAATGGAATCGCTTACAAAAATATAGTCAATTCTAAAGATCGGATCGCCATGAAAGACTCCCCCATGAAACGCTGTATTCTCCACGCCCTTTCTGCCATTGCCTGAAAGATCATAACTGTCATGCAGATATGCTTTGATTGCTTTTATCTGACTGGTTTCAGGTTCGGAGTTAAAATCACCTACGCATATCGCAGGATAACCCTTAGCGATCTCCTTAATCTTTTTCACGAGAAGCGGTCCTGACGCTCGTCTCGCCTCCTCTAATTTCCAATAAAAATGAACATTAAAGTAATAAAACTCTTTACCGGAAGGCTTATGCTTAAACTTTCCCCAAAGACAAATACGGCGATCCGTAGCATCCCATCCAATACTCGGAATATCAGGTGTCTCGCTAAACCAAAAAGTACCTGTATCCATAACTTCGAACATGGAAGTGCGATAAACGATCCCACTATTGTGGTAGTCAGCCTTTCCTCCGTACGGATAATTGATATAATCAAATCCAGGCATCATTTTTTTTAGTTCGATCATCTGCCTGTTCATTCCTTCTTGAGTTCCGATAATATCAAATCCGTGTCTCTTAATCAAGTCCACCAAAGCTTGTTTTCGTGTATCCCAACTATTTCCGGAGGTTTTGTCTGCAGAAGCATCATAACGAATATTATAGGTACTGGCCTTAAACGAGATCCCGGATGTACCATTTGTTACCTGTCGGGTAACACACGACTGCATGCTTCCTGTTAGAAACAACATCAATATGACAACAAGTTTTTGTCCCATTTTCTTTGCGATATCGCCTAATTTCATGGTTTGTAATTTCAAGACATCTTCCAACCTGAGATTATTTTTATCCAGTAGAATGGGCTAAAACCCATTCTACTAAACGTTTTCTTATGATGGGCTTTAGCCAAAATCAACTGTTCATTTGGCTAAAGCATATTATATGGCTTATTTTTTATTGAGCTAAAACCCGGAGCAATTTACCGGCGGTATTTGCTCGTGACTTTCATGAAACCCATATTTTCATTTTTTTATGAAGATGTATATCCTAACAAAAATAGTTGAAAAATATAAGATCCAATATTACTTTACATAAATCACACTTCTGACAGATCTTAGCGAACTTCCGTTCACACTGACCCTACCATTGGTGCCCATATCTTTTATATACATTGTAGACGAACCTCCACCATCAAAATTCATGGCATTAACAGACCCTAAAGCCTGTAGGATTTTTGCCAGTTGTAAAGTGCTCATACCTTTTGGAGTGGCGGCTCCGGTTGTCCTATACTCGGTTACGACCAAAAATACACGCTTACCGTCGGCTGTGACGCCCAATCCCGTCCTTCCGGTACTCGACGAATTGTGGGATTCCGACATATTTAGGCTTTCGATCACATTATTAGTCAGTAGCATAGGCCCGCACACGATAACATCCTGTGCCTGTGAAGCAGGGATAGCTGCAGCCACTGTATTCAGGTTTCTCCCGCTCTCCGTAAATTTCCTTACCGTAGCTACATTATTGTGTATGAGCAAGGCCGAATTGGTAAAGAGCGGACTCACATTCAGATGGCCATCCTGCACCGTAGTCCCGTCGATACGGATATAAGGATCTTTGTCACTGGAAGACCCCAATTTGAAGTATCCCGCATTGACCCCTGCTATGGCGTTATAGCTCTCGCATATCGCCACGGTACTCTTGAAAGTCGAAGGATCGTTAGAAGCGGAAACGCCTATTGCCAGTTTATTGGTCTCATTCAGTGTAACATCCAAAATATGTATTTTACGTATATCCGAGCCAAATAAACTGAATTCACCTGTTTTGTAGACAAGGCCCGGCCTTATTGTAGTCGTTGTCCATTCGTATGTGGCAACCTTATTCTGATCAACTTCGACAGGAACAATTTTAGCATTGGAAACCATATCGGATTTGGTTACCGTAACATTAACTGAACTGACATTACCTAATATAGGGGTGGTAACTGTCAATGAAGTTTTCGTAGCCGAAGTAACCGTAGCTTCCTCATCCCCGAACTTCACAATATTGTCCTGTTTGTTTATGCTGAAATCAGCTCCATAAATGACCACACTGGAACCATAAAAACAAGTACCAGTCACCGATGAAATCGAAGGCGGTGCCGTATCCAGGTAATAGAATGACTTGACATTGTTAGACGCTACATCCGACACAGACACTTTGACCTGTACCGACCGATCAGAAAAGCCTTCCGGAGCCTCCACTTTTATTTCAGTGTCCGTAACAGAAATAAGATTTGTGGCATCTTTCGTATCAAATCGAACCTTTACCTTGGATTTATCTGTTCCAAACTTGGTACCGGTGATGGTGATCACTGTACCTGCTTTCCCACTTTCGGGAGAAATGGAACTAATAGTAGCAGGTGCTACTGGAGTAGGAGTGGGAGTGACTTGCTTATCCCCTCCCGTTTTGTCTCCACAGGAAACAGCAAAAATAGGTGTAGCAATAAAGAAAACTAACAGGAAACTAAGATAATTTAACTTTTTTTTCATTTGTCTGGTTTTAATATATAGGAACTGTATTATAAGTTTTGTTTGTTGTTCTTTTCAAGCCATATTTCTTTTACCAATTGAGCCGACTCGACTGGTCTATCCGACAATAAAATATCAACTCCACTGTCGATGATTTCCCGATAGGCTTCCTTTCGTTTGTCTTTATCCGGTAATTTATCAAAGACTTTTCCCATATGTACGATGATCATACTTCCCTTTTCATGTATCTTATCATACAATGTCTTGCTTTTTGGCTGTCCCATGTACGCTATGATATTCTTCCAAGAAATACCTGATTCTTCATACTCTACAAATTTCTTATGATTGGTAATGAAAGCCTCAATCATGATATCCTTGTCACGTTCATGATAAAACTTTGCTTCCTCTAAAGTATAAGCAGAGACAATCACATAGCTTTCAGCGTTATTCCTTGTAATGACATCGTAAAGCATAGGCAATGGAACATCTTTCCTATCCAACATCAAAAAAGTTTTTCCTTTGGCCCACTTGATGGCATCTTCCAACAAGGGAATTTTATACGTCGTTACATTTCCTTCGGCATCTTTTAAAAACAAAGTTTTTATCTCTTCGTAGGTATAATCAGACAATCTGCCATGTCCGGTGGTTGTCCGGTCTAAAGTAGCATCATGTAACAGGACAATAACACTATCCTTTGTCAATCTCGGATCCACTTCAAAAAACAGATTTCCTTGAGATAACGTATATGTAAAGGTCTCTATCGCGTTCTCTGTATATCCGACACTGGCTCCGCCACGATGTCCACAAACCAGAGGGATACGATCATCGGTATGTCGAAAAAATGCATGTAAATCTTGCACTGTATTTGTACGGTAATCTCTATCCTGAGCAGATTGAGCTTTTACATCATACCCACCACACAGCAGAAAACCAAGTAACCCACCATACAAATATACTTTCAACAAATTCTTGTGTTTATAAAAACGATCTTGTCTTATTTTAAGCATTATTCCAAGAGATAAATAGAACTCATGAATTGGTACGCTTATCAAAGAAAGCAAAAATTAAACAAAATTTAAAATTTATTTTAAGGCTTTTAAATAAATTTACGACTAAAGTGTAATATTTATGATTCGAAAACTCTCATATAGCCAATAATCCTATGCATTTAACTTTAATAATTGAATAGTACCATTTTGCAACAAATTCAATACAGTTAAAGACGAGTTATCTTGAACAATTCGACGATAATTTTTTAAAGGCATACCTAAGCCATCCGACAGAAAAAAACGATTGATTCCATTATGCCCGACAATCAAAACGGTCTGTCCTTCATGCTTTTGAAATATTTCTTGGTAAAAATCACGCAATCTACTTAAAACCTCCTCTCCCTTTTCTCCCACACATCCAGCCCTACTCTGGAGCGGATTAGATAACCAGTTCTGCCATACACTTCGATCTTCTTCCATAAATTCCTCTGGGCGCTTTCCTTCCCAATTTCCAAAATCAATTTCGATCAATCTTTCATCCGACTCAATCCAATCGGCATACCCTGATGCGATTTCAGCAGTAAGCCTGGCTCTTTTCAAAGGTGAGCTATATATCGCATCAAATTTGACATGATGCAACAAATGCCGTATCCGTTCAGCCTGTGCCAGTCCGTTTTTGGTCAGTTCCACATCTGTACGTCCGCAATATCTATTACCATCTGCATTAAATGCCGTTTCTCCGTGTCTTAATAAATAAATCGTTACCATCTATAAATGAAAGTTGATAATTGGAAGTAGAAAATTCATAATTACAAATACCCCAGCTCTCTCAGCCTGTCCTTAAATTCACTATACTGTTTTTCATACTTATTCACAAGGTCCTTTTCGGGAACAACCATTTTCTCCACACTTGTCATGTGCTGGGCTGCTTCTGTCAACGAGGAATACCAGGTATTCGAGGCAGCCATGATGGCTGCTCCTAAAGCACCGCTGGCCTCGTTACACCGATAGACAGGCACATTCAGTAGTGACGCTCTTATTCTCAACCATACATCGCTCTTGCTTCCTCCCCCTGCTGTATAGACTGCATGTATTTCTTCTCCTGACAGCTCCGTGATGATTTCGTAGGCCAATCGTTCAATACAAGCCACCCCTTCCATATTGGCAGCATACAGTGTATACCTATCCAATCCTTTCGGAGCAAATCCGCGTGCCTGAGAAGCCATAATCGGATAACGCTCTCCCTCTTGCCGGAGCGGCCAAGCCAATTGGCCTGTAGGAATTAGCCCACTTGCACGAGTATTCAATTCATCTAAATTCTCCTTATCATAATCCAAAGATATCCAATCCCCGCCAGTATTACTGGCTCCGCCAGGCATCCAGTATCCTTCCGGATGACGATGGCTGTATAAGCGGCCCAACGGATCGATAATCTCGGATCTCGTCACGCCTTTAATAACCAAGGTTGTCCCAATAGTAGTATTCCAGTCTCCCGGCCTGACAGCCCCCGAAGCCATCTGGCTCGCGCATCCGTCTGTCATCCCAATCACTATTTCCATACAAGGAACTCCCCATTGAGAAGCGAGTTCTTCTGTGAGTTTGCCCACCACCGTACCCGAAGGCACAACCTCCTGCAACCAATCCCTTTTTAGTCCGATTTCATCAATAATATAAGAAGGCCATTCCATATGTTGCAAATCATATCCGGATTTCAAAACATTGGTATAATCGGTCACATCATATCGGCCACTCAACTTGCCGACAATAAAATCAGATGCATGTATCCATCTAGCTATTTGATGTACCTTCTGCGGATAGGTCTCGATATACCAAAGCATCTTGCTAATTCCGCTGGAAGCATTGAATCCTGTATATCCATTCTGCACACGACGTTCAGCAAGCTCTTTGCAACGCCGTCCCTGTACAACTGAACGACCGTCACTATACATGATTGCATGGTGCAGGGGGATATTGTCTCTATCCAATGGAATTACCGTACCTGAAGTTGAGGTTATCGACATGGCAACCAGATCCTTTTTATGGATATCCCTTGGTAGATTTGCAAAAATGTCACCCAAAATATCTTTACAGCATCTCCACCACACATCTGGCGACTGTTCCTCCCGAAACCTTTCGTCCAATACAAATTGCCTAGAGCTCGAAGCAACATTAACTCCTCTTTCATCTACGACGATCGCACGGGCACCTTGTGTCCCCACGTCTATACCTATAAAATAAGCACTCATTCTGCATAAAGGGTTTATTGAGTTTTAAAAAATCCTGTCATTCTGAGGTTAGTTGACTGCGAAGCAGACATCAGAGCTGTGTTAGTGGCTGTGGGGCTGATTACATCCTGGTGGCAAATGACCACGTTTATTTAATTTTAAAGTTATAGAATAAATAACTGCTAAAAAATTTTGTCCCGGAGGGACAGCCTTATTTATAGCACCTTACAGACGGCATCGATTGCTAAGTCCCATAGAGACGACCTAGCAAGACAGGCGAAGTTGAAAACCTAGCTTCACAAGTTATTCCGAAAAATCGGAAGTAAACTTACGACAGACGACCAAATTCTCTGTTCTTTACGTGCTAAAACGTCTTAAACGTTTTTCTTGCATTCTTCCACTCCAGATATAATTTTTCAAAATCATCGTGGTTCTGGGGAAATGTTTCTTCCATCAACTCGGGTGTAATGTTTTCCACACCCAAAGCATCGTTACACACAAATACGCCACCAAGTACAGAAGCCTGACGGAAAGTGTTTCTTATCCGGATACTTTTTCCAAAAAGATTGGCCATGAATTGACGGAGTTTCTTACTTTCCACTCCACCTCCGCAAGCCCAGATATAAGATTCGGTATGCTCGGAAACGTCACACAGAAATTTATAATTTTCGTATATACTACAGGCAATATCCCACAAAATCGAAAATACAAAACTTCCTCTCGTCAATTGATGGGATACAGGTGCATTAAAGATAAAACCTCCTTTGGTCAATGGCTGATCCTCATCTGCAATCAAAGACCCTAATGAAGCCACACATTGCGAATAGGTCGTATCCTCAAGTTCCTTTTCGATCACATCATACCCTTCGTTGGGATAAAAAATTTCTTTAAGACGCTGATAATTCAAGCCGGTAACGCCGGCATTAGCTTCCAGAATAAAATTATACCCATCAATATGACGGCTTGTCCAGGTCCGTTGGTTTTTGTCTTTTTCATAACTATCGACGATCTTGATGATTGGCGTAGTCGTACCGGAAACAATGACCACATCATTGGCCGAAGGCTCCATGCTTCGTATAGCCAACTGCGTATCCCCCCCTCCCACGACGACCACCGCATCGGGCGAAATACCAAATCTCTGAGCTTCATCTGCGAGTACATTTCCCAAAATGGAACCTGAATCCCTTAGCGGAGGAAGAATAGACGCAGACAAACCAAACAAATCTAACAAACGAGACGACCATTCTTTTTGTTCCACGTCATATAGCAACGTCTCCGATGCCTGAGAATGTTCATAACAGGCCTCTCCTGAAAACTTGAATTGTATCCAGTCACTGATACTCATAAAACAGGTCATCTTGGAAAATATTTCGGGATACACTTCCCTCACGCCTACAAGCTTAAAGGCGGAAAAAAGTGAAGTAGGATACCGACCTGATAATTGATATACCAGATCTTTATTTAACAGGTCTTTTTCCCATTTGCGTCCACGATGATCTATATTAGGCATGCCCAATAGCGAATTTCCTGCAGCATCGACAATGACTATTCCTTCCCTCTGGCTCGTTGAAGTAATGGCTTTTACCTCCACTTCTCCTGATTGTGCCAAAGCCTTTTTTGACAAGTCCGTAATTTGTTGCCATAACCGATCCGGGTCAAACAGAATCGAATCATCGTAATTGGTATCTGTTTCATATACGACGTTTTCACGTTGTATACTCAATATCTCTCCCAGAGGTGTTACTACAGCAACTCGGGCATTTCCCGTGCCGATATCCACGATGAGATATGCTTCTTTCTTACTCATTATCAATGTACTAAAGTCTTCTCTAAAATTTCTTTATTTACCCATTGTTTAAGCGTACGGTTTCCTTCATGAAGGAACATCTTAAGATTGTTGTTCATGATAAATGCATGATGGTCTTCAACCTCATGTGTAGCACCGGCAATATGAGGTGTAGCCAACACATCCCTACGCATGATCATTCTATAATCTATCTCATCGGGAGGTTCATGATAGAATACATCCAATACAGCACCTCTTATCTTGTCCTGCTCCAGAATATCCAATAAATCTTCTCTATTTACGACCGTTGCACGAGCAGTATTGACAAAAATAGCATCATTTTTCAATAGAGAGAGGTATTTTTTATCAATCATGTTTTTTGTCTCCGGAGTTACGGGCAAATGAACGCTAACCACGTCACAGGTAGCAAATAACTCTTCCAAACCCACTTTCTTATACTCCGGATTTGGGTCGGCATAATATGGATCAAAGTAGTAAATATCACAAGGAAAACCGTCTAGTATACGTGCCGTATATTGTGCTACGGCACCAAAACCCACCATCCCGACTTTTTTACCAGCCAACTCATTCCCCTTGAATTGTAAATAAGATGTATGCGCGCCCTCACCCCAGTTTTTACCTTCCAACCACGCTATCGCAGGAAGCGTATTGCGCATCAAGGTAATCACATTAGCGACAAACATCTCAGCTACAGCTTGCGCATTGCGGGCAGGTGTATTAAATACCGGAATTCCTAATTCTGTAGCAACTTTTAAATCTATATTTGAAGGTGTGCCACGACATATCCCAACAAATTTCAATGCCGGAAAACTACGCAATACTTCTTCCGTGATTTCATCATGCTCAGAGATCAGTGCATCTGCACCGGTCTCTTTCAGCAACGTCACAAGCTCCTGCGGATTGTACGCCCTACCATGCGGTTTCCAAGGCTTATAAATCACTTCATCAAACAATCCTCTCAACTCTTGCAACGCCTTTTCATTCTCATACGGTGCAGTTAACAAAATTTTCATATCTATTTTAATCTAATCATTAAACTCAAAAAATAATCGGTTTTTCAACACCTAAGACAGATCCCGTAGGATATGCCCGGCAATCGGCAATCTAATAGCCAGCTTGAAAAATTCTTAAAAAAGCTCCAGATGAGCACCTACAAAATAATGATCGCTAGGGTACACTCCCTTATACGTATCCTTTATTATCGTGGCAGTAGAAGTCTTTATACGTCCTTTCAAAAAGATAAAATCAATTTTTTCTCTCGTGTCTTTTTTCGGATCATCTTCCCCTTTAAAACCATGGTAGCTAGGTCCTGACTTCTGGCTTCCGTTGGCTTCGACATGCGAATCTTTCCACCCGGCCGAGAGTACACTTTGAATAATCTTGGATGTGGTACCTGTATTGAAATCTCCGACAAGAATTTGAGGAAAATCGGTCGGATATTGAGCTGATTCTTCCAAAATAAGTTTTACCTGTTGCAATTTTGCTTCATTGTTTATATGATCCAGGTGTAAAGACAGGAATCTGCATTCCTTTTTAGCCACTCTGTCGTATAGCCTAACCCAACTCACATTTCTTGCTCGAGCAGTTCCCCAAGATTTACTTCCGGCTACCAAAGGTGTTGCCGACAACCAATACCCTCCCGCAGCAATCAGTTCGAAGCGTTTCTTTGAAAAAAAGATTGGATTTTTTGCTATGCCGTGGTAACCCTCCTTATGGGCATCCATCTCTGGACCATCAAAATTTAGACCTTGAAAATCTTTCAGACTATCTTTAAGATCCAGGAACTGTGGTTTTAACACTTCCTGAAAACCAATAATATCAGGATGCTGCGCTTTGATGACATTCATACAACTTTCTTTCCTCGTACTCCATCCCACACCATTTGTCTCGTCCTCGTCCAATGCAACCCGAATGTTACAGGTCAGTACATGAAAACCATTCTTCTTTGCGCTTAGATCCACGGCATATGAATCTACCGATTTCAAAAGAGGCAATGCAGAGAACACCCCTACTTTCTTAAAAAAACTCTTTCTATCCATACTTTTTATACAAAACACCTTTTCTAAGAAAGGCTTAATATATCTTCGCCCAAATAAGCACCTGCTTCCAACAGCTCTGCCCTCAATTCTTGCACATCCACCTCTGCAGGTGTAATACCTTTGCGCACAGCTATTTTGGCGGCTCTACCCGCTGCTTCGCCCATTGCCATACATGGGGCCATTACACGGATAGCTGACATAGCTTCATGCGTAGTCGAAATAGAACGGCCGGCCACCAGCAAATTTTTCACATGTTGGGGCACCAACGAGCGGTAGGGAATATCATAGCTATCTCCGCACCAGGTCAATGTACAGCCACCTCCTTCGGGATGGTGGATATCTAATGGATAACTCGCTACAGCAACTGCATCATCAAAACGCCTACAACTCAGTATATCCTCAGCAGTCATTACATAATTGCCGACTATACGTCTTGTCTCACGAATCCCCAGAAAAGGAGCCATTTTCGTAAAGATGGCATCCTCAAAACCCGGGACAAACGCTTTCAGATAGCGCTGTATCTCTTCAACCTGCTTACGCCCTTCAATTTCTCCAAAGGTCAGACTCTCCGGATTTGTACCGTCAACACCATTGATACGGGACATATTGACCCAAATCTCTCCCTCGCGCAATCCTGTAATCAAAATGGTGCGTTCCACCGGAAGATGATATCCGGCTTCACGAGCCCTTTGCATAACGCTCCGGAGCCCTACCACAATAAACTGATTATTTTGACCAAAATATTCTGCAGGAATAAAATCAGTCAGGTAGGTGCGAGGTTCTTCCGCTATGGACATCCGTAGTTTTTCGGTATCTACTCCCCCCATACAAAACATAAGCGTAGGTGGCTGTGCACCCCCGGCCTCATTGCCCTGCTCACACGCTACGCCTGCTTTGAACGCAATATCAGCATCACCTGTACAATCCACCACGGTCTTAGCTAAAATGACTTCCCGACCAGATTTACTCTCAATGATTACACCTTGCAACACATCGCCATCCATCACAACGCCCGCCGCAAAAACATATAATAACACCTTTACCCCAGCTTCTTCCAGCACTTTCAACCCGATATTTTTCACAGCCTCGGGTTCTACTAAAGTTAGGCTCATGTGCAATGGGCAAGGTCTATGTTCCGATGCGGCATCCACCTCTTTCAGTCTGTCAATAAATTTTTGGGGAAGTCCCTTGATAATCTGGTTTCCTTTCTGGCCCAAAAACCCTAAAATAGGTAAACCGATGGTCATATTGCCACCTACAAAGCTTCGGTTATCGATCAAAGCTACCTTTAGACCATCTGAAGCCGCTGCTTGCGCAGCGATAATTCCCGCAGGCCCTCCCCCAACGACCAACACGTCCACTTCCAGACGAACCGGTGTTTCCCGAGCCGGTTCATGAATTGTTTTCACAGCACTCATCTCTTTTATAATTTTATTCTACCTAATATTTTGCCTAAACATCTAATTCCTATGCTGTCGCAAGTTTAGCGAAGCCTAACTTGTGACCAATTACTTTGGGTTTGCCAGCCCAAAATACTCCTACATAACTTCCTGATCCGGTTTCTCTTTCTTCACCATTGTCCATAAAATCAGAACAGCAATAGGATGCATAAAAGCCATGGCGATAAAAATCGTATTCGCTCCCAATGAACCCATCATCTGTCCCACGAAATAATTGAACAACACAGCTCCCAAGGCGCCAAATCCTCCAGCAATCCCCAGAACTGATGCTACGTTCTTTACCGGAAATGCTTCTGCAATGACTACACTGATCGTAAACAACCAACTTAAACAAGCCACGGCCACCAAAGCAAAAATCAATATCGTCAGATAGGGACTGGACACGATTGCCGTCAGACAACACAAAGGTGCCAGTACGGCTATAGCTGTCAACATAATTTTCCGGGCATTCAATGGCTCTTTCCCTCTTCGCACCATCCAATCCGACCAGGCAGAAGTACCTATAGCTCCTAGATCAGCGACCAAAAAAGGTATCCATCCAAACATACCGATCTGTGCCAATGTCAGACCAGATTCCTCCTGCAAGTAGCCCGGCAACCAAAACAAGCAGAAATACCATACCGGATCACTGACAAAACGTATCAGCAATATCCCCCACAAAGAACGACGATTCCATAACTGCCCCCATGTAAATCCAATATTATTTGCTTTGGACTGACCCGCATCCAATGCTTCCTGCAAGATTTCTTTCGGCGGCTCTGTGTATATCAAAAACCAGAACAGTGCAACGATCAACCCTATAACACCCGCAATAATAAAAACGGTATGAAAGTCATATTTGATGGCCAGCCAGGCCACCATAGGCGGCGCAATAATAGCTCCTATCGAACTCCCTGCCACACACAAACTATTCGCCGTAGCCCGCAATTTTCCCGAGAACCAAACGGTCACTACTTTGAGTTGAGCCGGAAAATTGGTCGGCTCTGCTGCACCCAATAATCCTCTGAAAAATAGAAAAGGGCCAAAAGAATGGGATACCCCTCCTCCAAAGCATGCCATAGACCAACCTATAATCCCTGCAAGCATGACCTTGCGCTCTCCCCATTTGTCTACAAGCCAACCTGCGACAGGATACATAAGGGCATAAAAAACCGTGAATACATTGAGCACTAAAGCATAGCCATCATCTCCCAGATCGAATTCTTCTTTGAGCATAGGCTTCAATATAGAAACGATTTGTCGGTCATAATAATTGAAGACTATAGCCAAAAAGATAATGGATATAATGAACCATCGTCTTCTTCGAGGTGGCATGGGAATGATAAATCTCGACATAAAAGGATTATAACAGCATCTGTAATTTTAGCATAAACAATATTGCCATCTCAAAGATAAAAATGATATTTTAACAAAACAAATACAAAAGAAATAAAAATTAATGTTTTTTAATATTTTTAAACCACTAAAACAGCATAAACCCAGGATTAACAACAAACAGTTAATCTGTCGTATTTTTACATACAGGACATTCTTCGTTGCACCCTTCACAATATGTTAACAAAAGATAAGATTCTTAAATAAAAAACGAAAAGATTACATAAAAAAAAAGCTAAATTAGCGGATATATTGCACGCATTATGAAGAACATAACAGACAGACACGAGCATATTTTAAAGAAACTAAAAGAAAACAACAAGGTCAGCATAGCCGACTTGTGTGAAGAAATGAACGTGTCGAATGTGACTATCCGTAAGGACTTGAAAGTTTTGGAAGACAAAAACCTTCTTTTCAGGATAAAGGGCGGGGCCTCTATGAACAATCCCTATGCAATAGATCGACCCATTCTGGTTAAGGAAACTATCAATTCTGACGAGAAAAACAGAATAGCCCGCGCCGCAGTTGAAATGATTGAAGACAATGACTCGATATTGATCGGCTCGGGCACTACAGCCTATGCTGTAGCAAGACACCTCTCTCCGAATCACCCGCTAACTGTCATTACCCCTGCACTTAAAGTTGCTATAGAGCTATGCAACAAACCTAATATCGAAGTATTACAATTAGGGGGACTCATACGGCCAAATTCTTCCT
>JBEBVG010000064.1:0-16796 GCA_040392845.1 Sphingobacterium sp.
GTCATCTTATCGACGACTTTCTTCATGTCACTGTGCCCGGTGATACCACGGTAGACCAACACGCTGCCTACAGCTAGCCCCGCACAGGCTTTAATCGGATGTTTAAAAAGGCTTTTAAGACTCATTCCGACCATCAGACCTCCCGAAAATACAGACAGTGCCCGCTCGGAGGCACCAATATTATTATCCATCCGATCTTGATCTATTTTAGATTTTATACGATCCAGGATGTTATTGCCGATATTATTCATGATTACACTGCTTTTTTACTATATAACAAAGATCTGCACAAGATGTTTCGACCCTCCCTCTCCTTTTATGTGCATATGTGTTTTGATTAAAACACAATAAATGATAAATTCACAAGAAAATTATTCACAACTCAATATATGCAGGTAAAAAAGTATTCCGGAGAGCTCGTACCTTTCAATCCCGACAGTTTAAGACATTCCTTATCTCGCTCGGGAGCCAATGTAAAAGAAGTCGATACGGTTTTTACACAGATACAGCACAAACTTTACAACGGTATCAGTACCCGGGAGCTTTACGAACTGGCTTTTAAGCTCTTAAAAGAACACCGAAATGTATACGCCGCCCGTTATAGCCTTAAAAAAGCTTTAAGGGATTTAGGGCCGGAGGGATTTTATTTCGAACGGTGGGTGGCTAAATTATTTCAGACCAACGGTTACGAAGCCATTACCGGACAAACAATACAGGGCCATGCCGTGACGCATGAAATCGATGTGGTCGCGATGAATGAAAAAGAATTACTAGCAATCGAATGTAAGTTCAGAAATGATATTGATGCCAGGATATCTGTTACTACACCCATGTATTTTATGTCACGGGTGAAAGATATTTCGGATATAGCTTATACATTTTTCCATAAAACGAAAAAAATAACTGCCGGGTGGTTGGTAACCAATGCCTACTTTACATCCGACTCCATAAAATTCGGTGAGTACCATAAAATGAATTTGTTAGCCTGGGACTACCCAAAGGAAAACAGTCTAAAATTACGTGTAGATAACAATGGCGAATATCCTATCACCTGCCTGACATCACTCAACACACAAGAAAAAGCCTATCTGCTCAAGCAGCAATGTATCCTTGTAAAAGATGTGGTAAGGTTTCCCAAGTTTTTACAGGATCTGCACATAAGTGAGTCCAAAAAGCAAAAAATATTATATGAAGCACAGGAATTGATTGACAGTCCGTTGGAGCATTCCTGACCGGTACTCAGGTTTTATTTTATATTCAGGGCATATCGAATGCCTCCCAATATATGCTTTTGGAACAGCTCGGAATCAAAAGATTCGTCTGTATGGCCTAACGCCGTGTAAAAAGACCGCCCTCCTTCAAATTTCTGGCACCAGGCCACAGGATGAAATTTTCCCATTTTTCCGCCTTGATAAGAAGTTTCATCCAGGTTCAGCAGAATATGTAATCCTTCTTTGTACAGATCTTTAAAATTATACCATTCATCGCGGTGCACCCATATTTTAGGTAAATGCTGCGTCGATAAATGCCTGCTATCTTTTACCTCAATATGCGCTTCCTGAACCTCAGGATGGTCACTGAAATAGGCGCCGACAAGACGGCCATACCAAGGCCAATTAAACTCCGTATCAGATGCCGCATGGATACCTACAAAACCTTTTCCGGACCGGATGAACTGTTGAAAAGCAAGCTTTTGCTTATCATTAAACAAATCACCTGTTGTACTTAAAAAGATCACAGCATCGAACTGTTGAAGACTATCCTGATGAAACAAGTTCACATCTTCCGAATGTGTCGAGCGTATTCCTTCTCTAGACAATAGCTGTTGTACGGTACGAACACCCTTGGGAATACTGCTATGTCTGAACCCCGTCGTCTTCGTGAAGATCAGCACTTTTTTTTGTTTCTCTGCACGTACTATGGAGCATACCGATATAAACAATACGCTTATAAAGATGACACGAACAACAAATAAATGACCAACCTTTTTCATAACCGGCTCCGTTCAGTATTCTTACTTTTTATTTTTTAAATAGTAATCCAAAGCATCTTTTATATCCTCTTCACCGACAAAAATATTATATTGACAATCACCAATACTTTTCAATAATGCAAACCCTATATTATTGGCTTCATTTTTCTTATCATTTTTCATCAGCTGGATAAATTGTCCATATAGTTCTGCCGAATAATCATAGCTCGGATAGAGCGACAAAAAGTAGGTTGTAATATCTTCTAATTCCTGTTCGGATAAGCCACAATGTTTATGCGATAAATAAGCTTCGCAGATCATACCGATAGCTATCGCCTCTCCATGCAGCAGCGGTTGATCGTCATGGTATAGCGAATATCCTTCAATCGCATGACCGATAGTATGGCCAAAGTTCAGTATTTTACGAAGTCCTTTTTCCGTAGGATCTTCTTTAATGACCTGATTTTTAATTTGTACAGAACGATGGATAACCGAGATAGGTATTGCTATATAACGAAGCGACTTACATTCTTCATATAGATTACGGTCCTGGATTAATCCATGCTTAATGACTTCTGCAAACCCGGAAAGCAACTGTCTCTCATCCAACGTTTCCAAAAAGCGGCTACTGATAAAGACCGCCTGAGGCTGAGCGAAAGTGCCGATAATATTTTTGACATTGTCCAGATCTATGCCCGTCTTTCCTCCCACAGAAGCATCTACCTGTGAAAGCAGCGTGGTGGGTATTTGTATAAAATCTATCCCCCTTTTAAAGGTCGAAGCGGCAAATCCACCTAAATCGGTTACGACTCCCCCTCCCAGGTTTATCATGAGTGCCTTACGTTCAACACCAAAATCCAACATGGTTTTCCACACACCTATACAATAGTCTATATTTTTATTCTCCTCCCCAGGGTCGACTTCGATGATATCATAATCGACCAGATCAGGCAATAGGGACTGAAAGACAGGCAAGCAGTGATCGTTTGTATTCCTATCGACCAAAATAATGACCTGGGAATAACCCTTGGAGCGTATAAAAGTGTGTAAAGACTGTAGGTTTTCTTCAAAATATACCTGATAACCCAGACTATCTATTGCTTGCATAATGTCTATCAAAAATCAGTTGTAAAGATAGGAAAATTATATCACTTGAACCTTCATGTCATCCAATTCCACGACATCCCCTCTTCTTACTTTTAGTCTCTTCCGGTAATCTACCGCACCATTATATTTCACCAATCCTTCTTCGACGACATGTTGAGCCATAGCCCCATGTTCTACCCAATTCATGGCCTTCAATAACTGAATCATAGGGATGAATTCCCCTTTTAGTACAAATGTCTGCATACACGCGAAATCTATCGCCAAAGTTAACAGATAATTTATTAACAAAGTAATGTTATCTTTGCGCCGATGATGACAGACAGTGAAAAAAATAAGTTAGCAAAGTTAAGAGAGTTAGTAAAACCATTCCAGGCTTTGTTATTCGATGTAGATGGCACACTGGCAGATAATATGCATGCACATAAAGCGGCCTATGTTGCTACCGCGAAAGAATACGGAATAGACTTAGATGCAAATCTGATCGATGAGACGGCAGGATGGCCTACAATATCTGTGGCAGAAGAGATCTCTAAAAGATACAATACGCCTTTAGATGCCCTACAATTCGCTGCCCGTAAATCGACAATTTTTATTGAACGACACATACAACATACCAAGCCTATTCCATTTGTAAAGGAATTATTGCTGGAAAATGTGGGCAAGAAGAAAATAGGTATTGTCTCCGGAGGAAGCCGGTCGACATTGCTAATCACCTTACAGGTCATAGACGTACATGATAAATACGAAGTCCTTGTGTGTGCAGGTGATACTGCCGAGGGAAAACCTTCTCCTGCTCCTTTTTTATTATGTGCCGAACAACTCGATGTTGCTCCACAGGACTGTATTGTCTTTGAGGATGGCGATCCCGGTGTTCAGGGTGCCATAAACGCAGGCATGAGCTGGGTGCGCATAGATCAACTCTAGAAGGAGGTCATTATCCGAATTCCTCCGTTCGTATAATCCATATCTGCACGTCGATATCCTCCCACAGGTATCTTTAGATAGGGTTCTAACGATACACCAATATTCTTATTGACGCGCAGATCCTTACCTATAGAGAGATTCACAAAGCCCGTAAATCCGTTTGTACTTACATTTTTCTCTGTTGATTCGATCGATTTTGTGACAGGCTTGACTGCATTTACGGCCTGTTCCTGCGTTTCAGGATATCCTTCTGCAAAGGTCTCCTGGTTGATATTGTCGATATAATACGCATTTCGTTCCTGATTCAGGATAGAGGAATAAGACATACCGGCGACAGCATATAGCGAGCGTGTCGCATGGAACTTCAGCTCCAGAGGGATATCAATAGATTGTACAAAACCGGTCACAGCATTGATATTAGGTATAATGACACGTTGCTGATAAGGCGTAAAACGCATTGATTCTGTCGCTACCGCAGCCTCGGCTACAACAGTCTCGGTACTGCTTTCCTCCAATGGGTTTTTCAGGGTGTTGACTTCATAGGTATTATAGGAAGCTCCGGTACGTACAGTGAGACGTTTGCTGAGCTTAAATCCCAACATGAAGCCTCCTCCGACATTCATTTTCTGCTCCGTCGCATACGGTGACACAAACACCCCTAATTCAAACCGATTACTTAAAAGTATTCTCTTGCTCTGATTTTGTGGCTCTACTTCCTTCATAGACAATGTACCATTCGTCCTAGCCGTACCCGATGCCAAATGTCCGGCAAATGCATCTTTCGATAAATGATCGACGCTTTCCATCCGGGTCACATCGTTCACCGATAGTTTCGGAACCTGTAAAGGGAGTATGGTAGGCTTATATGCATCGGCCGACATCTGTAAGTTGCTTTCCGTTAACAAAGCTAAATCTTCTTTACGGTGACGATATACAGGCAACGAGGCTGTCGTCTCGAGAGACAATCTTTTACCAGGGGTATTTTTTTCTTCTACATTCATCAGCGCATTATCGCTGTCTTCCCTAACATCGGCGGCCTGACTATCCTTTGGTGCTAAGGAAGAGTTATATCCGGCCACTTTCTTATCAGAAGGTACCGTCTCTCTCATCGTCAGCCATGCTGCTCCAAGTCCAACTAACAACAATACAGAAGCCGCAGCGTACCACATCTTCCGAATGTGTCCCGTTGTCTTTTCAGGAAGAGAATAACCGGCCTTAAACTTTTCCCAGGCTCCTTCCCTATACAATTGCTCTTTGTTGTTTTTGAGCTTATCGACAATGAAGTCAATTAATTCTTTATCTTTTTTCATTCCAATACTATTTAAGAATGATTTATTGATGGTAAATCACAAAACTGATCCATATAAAGTTTTCTTAATCTCGATTTTGCACGTGTCAGGTATGTTCGCGATGTACTTTCAGGAACATTCAGCATTTGGCTGATCTCCTGATGTGAGTAGCCTTCAATTTCGTACAGATTGAATATTGATCGCTGTATATCAGGTAATTGATACAGCAGCTTCATAATATCCTGTTCTTCAAGTCTTGTCGATACCATGATAGCATGCGACGAGAGATCGGTTGCTGACACATCATCTAATGAATCTACCTCCTTCCGCGTCCGCAATTTATCAATCGACGTATTGACCGTGATACGCGCTATCCAGGCCTTAAATGTCTTCTCCATGACCATTTCGTCGCTTTCGTAGTTGAACTCAGAAATCTTTCGAAAAATTTTGACGAAAGCCTCATTGACTACATCTTCAGCTTCCATCTCTTCCTTGACATACCGAAGAGCAACTGCCATCAGATAACCATAATATTTTTTATAGATAAACGACAAACTTCGTTCACTGCCTGATAATACACACTCGTCCAATGCCTGTTTTAAAGACAATGGTCTACGCTTAAGGTATTTAGGTAAAATCTTCAAATATGAATATTCAGATTTTCGCTCATCTAAATATAGTAAATTATCCGCTATTACTGGGGTGCCATTCATAGCACTTCTTATTCTATATATGGAATAAAACGCAATTCCGGAAGAAGTGCTACAGTCCCCTACAAATAATGTGCTATATATCACTTTAACACTTGACCTATCGCGTTGTTTTCGACGTACATTTTTTATATATTTCCTTTAATAAAAAAGTTTATAATGAAAACTATATTAGTACCTATCGACTTTTCAGAAAAGGCCAATAATGCCTTTCTACATGGTTTAAAAATTGCCAATCAATTGGGGCTTCCCTTGTATGTTTTACATTGCTATCAATCCCCTGTTTTATCTTTTTCACATGCCGGCCAACCGGATTTGCTCCAGGATGTCTACAAAGAAATAGAGCTTTCCAAGTTTGATTTTTTTAAAAATCGTGTTCCCTCATTACGTCAACTCGCGGGAGAGCATCAGCTCGAGCATGGTAATATCACTTTCATATTTGAAGAAGGCACATTACATAATGTACTCCGGAAAGTTGTAGAACGTGAGCAGGTACGACTGGTGGTAATGGGCAGCAATCCCTTTCAGGTTGTTAACAACATACGTGTTCCTGTGTTGGTCGTACCTGAACAGGCATCCTTTGCAGCGATAAAGAAAGTTGCCTTTACCACACTGTTTAGAGAAAAAGATAAGGCTGCCTTGCAGGAGATCATTCAGCTTGCCTCATATGTTGAGGCGCAGGTTCATGTCGTACACATTATAGATGGAAAGAGTTCACCTGCCGATATCCTTCAGTATAGCGAAGAGTGGCGCAAAGCTTTTCATGGCAATCAACTGAATTTTATATTAGTTGAAAAGACGGGGAGCGTCGAACAAACTATACAGGAATTTATGGCCGAAAATCAAATTGATCTTTTAGCTGTTGTGAAAAGAAACAGAAATTTTTTCGAGCGCCTGATACGTTCGAGTATAAGCAACAATCTCGCATTTCACACATCTACTCCTGTGCTGGTTTTTCATGAAGAACCGTCGTGATAGTGTATACAATAAAAAAAGCCTCACTTAGAAAAAAAGTGAGGCTTTTTTATAGTTATATTTTCTGCCTATAGCGAAGCAATCGCATCATTCAATGTAGAAGATGGTCGCATTGCTGCTCCTGCCAGCTTATCATCAGGGAAATAATAACCCCCGATTTGCTGAGCTTTACCTTGAGCGGCAATCAGTTCTTCATTGATTTTAGTCTCATTCTCTGCCAATGTCTGTGCTAAAGGTGTAAACAAGGCCGCCAATTCAGCATTCTTCGTTTGTGCCGCCAGGGCTTCTGCCCAGTACAATGCCAGATAGAAATGTGATCCACGATTATCAATCTGACCTACTTTACGGGCAGGAGATTTATCGTTTGCCAAAAATTTTGCATTAGCCTCATCCAATGCATCAGCCAACACTTGTGCTTTGTCGTTCTGCTGTGTCTGCGCTAAATGTTCTAATGACGCTTGCAAAGCCAGAAACTCACCTAATGAATCCCAGCGTAAATAACCTTCTTCCAGGAACTGCTCGACATGTTTAGGTGCGGATCCTCCTGCACCGGTTTCGAATAAGCCGCCGCCATTCATCAGCGGAACAACGGACAACATTTTTGCCGAAGTACCTAGCTCTAATATAGGGAATAAGTCTGTTAAGTAATCCCGTAAGACATTTCCTGTTACCGAAATGGTATCTTCACCTTTGCGTATACGCCCGATAGAAAATTTGGTAGCCTCTATCGGAGAAAGGATACGGATATCCAGTCCTGTTGTATCATAATCTGGTAAATATGCATTCACCTTTTTGATAATCTCCCTATCATGCGCACGGTTTTCATCTAACCAAAATACAGCAGGGGTATTGGACAAACGCGCACGGTTGACAGCCAATTTCACCCAGTCCTGAATAGGAGCATCTTTGGTTTGGCACATCCGGAAAATATCTCCTGCTTCCACCTTTTGTTCCATAAATACATGACCGTTATTGTCTACCGCCCGGATGGTACCATTCGCCGTAGCTTGAAAAGTCTTGTCATGTGAGCCATATTCTTCTGCTTTTTGTGCCATCAAGCCTACATTGGGCACAGACCCCATTGTACGGGGATCAAATGCACCATTGACTTTACAATCTTCGATTACGGCATTATATACACCAGCATACGAACGATCCGGAATGATCGCCAGTGTATCCCGCTCTGCACCATTTTTATCCCACATCTTACCGCCAATACGTATCATCGCAGGCATAGAAGCATCGACAATAACATCTGATGGAACATGCAGGTTTGTGATACCTTTATCGGAGTTTACCATGGCCAGATCCGGCCCATTGTTTATAACAGCCTCAATAGCTGCTTTGACCTCTCCTTCACGGTTATGTCCAGCTATTTTGGCATAGACCTCACCAAGACCATTATTTTTATTGATGCCCAGTTCTGCAAACAGATCACCATATTTTGCAAACACATCCTTAAAATAAACTTCAACGATTGCACCAAAGATAATAGGATCGGATATCTTCATCATTGTAGCTTTCAGGTGAGCCGACAATAATACACCCGACGCTTTCGCTTCTTCTATAGCCTGTGCAACAAACGCTTTCAATTTGGAAATGCTCATGACAGATGAGTCGATGACCTCTCCTGCTTTTAAATTTGCCAGATCCTTCAAAGTGGTCACATTCCCATTCTGATCGACAAACTCTATTTTAAACTGTGTATCATTCTCAACGGTTACCGACTGTTCCGTATCATAAAAATCTCCTCCTGTCATCGATGTTACGTCTGTCTTGCTGTCAGCAGCCCAGGTTCCCATACGATGCGGATTAGCCTTTGCATAGTTTTTCACGGCCTTAGGTGCACGACGATCGGAGTTACCTTCCCGCAAAACAGGGTTTACAGCCGATCCCAAAACTTTGGCATAAATAGCTTTAATTTTCTCTTCTTCTGCATTTGCAGGAGCATCCGGATAATTCGGAATTTGATAACCGGCTTGCTGCAATTCACTTATCGCCGCCTTCAACTGTGGAATAGAGGCCGAAATATTAGGTAGTTTAATGATATTTGCATCTGGTGTTGTCGCCAGCTGTCCCAACTCTGTTAAAGCATCATTTGTCTTTTGCCCGGCAGGTAAGTAGTCATTAAGTACAGCAAGGATACGTCCTGCTAACGAAATATCTCTTAAGTCTACTTCGATATCCGCCGTCCCCGCGAATGCCTGAACAATAGGTAAAAATGAATAGGTTGCCAATAATGGCGCTTCATCTGTTTTGGTGTAAATAATCTTAGATGACATAGTATGCTATTGAATATATATTTTTGTGTATTTTCAAAATCCGCATAAAGATAAGAAAATCTTTCTTATGTTATTTTTTCTTCTGTCGTCAAAGGAGCCGGAGGGATTTCCTTTACTTCCCGTTCGATCTCCTTTACCTCGACATGCACCGCGAATTCCGAAGGCTCAATAGGAACACCTTTATAAGTCGCATATTCTCGTGTATACACGGCTCCCAGATAAAGTATAGCAGCTGTGTAATATACCCATAATAGAATGAGTACAATTGAACTTGCCGCGCCGTAAGTAGATTCAGTACTGGAACTTTCAATATAAAAACCTATTAAAAAACGACCGATTACAAACAGCAAGGTCGTAAACAAAGCTCCCGATCTGACGGTACGCCACTGGATATTAACATCCGGTAATATTTTAAAAATCACACAGAACAACAAATAGATAATACCAAAAGATAACAGAAAATTAATGGCATTAAATAAAAACACGGTCACTTCCGGGAAGTAACGTTGTAAACGATCGGTAAAAGCCAGAATAACACCATTTACAACCAAGGTAACTACCAACAAGAAACCGAGACCAATAACCAGCGAAGAAGATAGTAAGCGATCCTTGACAATCTTCAACCATCCTTTCTTGACTTTGGGTCGCACATGCCAGATGTTATTAATAGAATTCTGGATGTCCCCAAAGACTGTCGTCGCTCCGAGTAAAAGTGTGACAGCACTGATGACCAAAGCTAAATTTGATTTCCCCGAAAGAGAAAGATTCTTTATTACTTCCTGGATCTGACGTGCGGCACTCGGTCCTATCAGCCCCCGGAGTTCAGTAAATATCTTTCCTTGAATGGCTTCTGCTCCCAGGAAAATTCCTGCCAGCGATATCATAAGTACCAATATTGGTCCCAGGGAAAATACTGTATAATAGGCTAATGAAGCACTATATTTCAGACTGGATTCACTCGTGAATCCCATTGCTGTATTTTTTAAAATCGTAAATTGTGATTTGAAAATACTCTCTTTTTCTTTTACCATAGCTTAAAATATTCAGTTATACCTAGATAACCTTGATTAGCCAACAATTGTTCAATGCAAGCTTTATCATTTGGATTTGATATTTTTTTCCAGCTCCCGGATAGCTGCCAGAACAGTTGTCATTTCCGGGTGAGCGTCCGGAAATTCTCTACTGGTATAAGCATAGAACTTCCATATTTCCACGACATCTTCAGCAGCGACAGTAAAAGGTTCGTACAATGGGTTTAACGATTTTAGCAGGAGGGTACCTTCGGCATGTATAGTCACCATTTTGAAAACGAAATCCTGTTGCCCTCGAAGGACGACAATACAGGGCGTATCCGGCTTGATGTCCGTCCAGTCCGTTATATACATACCGATAATATCACTACCATCCGGTATGGGCAGCATCGAATCCCCTGTGATCGGGAATATTCTGAATGTTCCTCCTTTTGCGAGGTTAGGTAGAGCATATTTCGGCAAAGAAGCGATAAATTCCGGATCAGCATAACCGGCAAGGTACCCCGCTTTGGCTTTGACAGGAACATATTCCACATGTTCATTATTAGCTTTATCTACACTGATGGCCAAAACCCTTAGATTGCCACCCTTTATATACACATCATTGCCTGATTCCAGTTCACGAAGTTTTAATTCCCCGAGCTTTGATAAGTCTATTTTCAACAATGTATCTATGCTGACAGCGAAAAAGTCCGAAAAATGCAGATAATCCTCCGGAGGTGGCGACTTCGTATTTCCTGCTTCTATAGCCGCCAGCTTTGCACGTGTTACGCCAAGCTTCTCCGCCATGATCTCCTGACTCAGCTTCTTACGCAAACGTAGGAATTTAATGTTCGAAGCAAAAAATATTTTTTGATTTACACGTTTCATTTGTTATAATAACTAACATTATTTTGTTACTAATAATAACAAACTTAGGTAAAGTTAAGTTCATTTTATAGCGGAAATGTAATATTTTTTTGAATATGGAGGGGGTAGTAAAAAAAGAGATCATCAAACAGCTTCAAGAAAAAATACTCCTATTGGAGGGTTTTAAAAAGGATGTATCTGCTGGAAATGACCTTGATTTCGGGTTGCGGGCTATGGAGGATGCTTTCCCTTGTCATGTATTTCCAACCGGGGTAATACATGAATTCATCAGCCCGACAGCAGCCTCTGCTGCCGCATCCAACGGATTTATTGCAGGCCTCTTGTCCACTCTTATGAAGAAAGGCAAACCGTGTTTATGGATCAGCAGCAAACGTAGTTTGCATCCACCCGCCCTGGAACTGTTCGGCATTGCTCCTCATCAGGTCATTTTTGTAGATGTGACAGGTGATAAAGAGGCTTTATGGGTTATGGAGCAGGGACTCAACTGTCGTGTACTAAGCGCTGTTGTGGCGGAATTAAGCGACATTAGCTTTACAGAATCTCAACGATTACAACTTGTCGTAGAGCGTAGCAGGGTAACAGGATTTATACACAGGAAACGTCCTCGACGGGTAACCCCACTGGCCTGTGTATCGAGATGGAGAATTCGGCATGCGACGAGCTATGTACCACATGATATGCCAGGTGTCGGACACCCTGTCTGGGAAGTCCATTTAGAAAAAATCCGCAATGGAAAACCTGGCAGGTGGCACTGGGGATGGTGGGGCGGTCAATTTGTACATATACACCCCGACAAGCTATCCAAATCTATTTCTTCAAAAATCGAACGCTATGCTTAAACGTTTTTTATCGATATGGTTTCCGTTTTTCGCAACGGACAGAATGGTAAAATACCATCCTCATCTCCGGGATATCCCTTTTGTGTTGTCCTGTGCAGAACATGGACGCACAATGATCAAAGCAGCCAACAAAGCCGCCAACCGTGAAGGTATTTTCGTCGGCATGGTATTGGCTGATGCTCAGGCTATTCTACCTCAACTGCAGGTACTACCCGAAGATCCCGATGCAACAGAAAATGTATTACATTCCCTCGCTCAATGGTGTTTACGCTTTACACCGATTGTAGCTATAGAGCCCCCTGATGGCCTTCTCCTCGATATCTCAGGATGTCCTCATCTCTGGGGAGGCGAAAGTCCTTATTTAGAAGCCCTCATCAATCGTCTCCATAAGGGAGGCTATGACGTTCGTGCTGCAATAGCCGATACGATAGGTTGTGCATGGGCCATAGCACACCATGGACAACATAGAAGCGTGGTGCCTGCCGGAGCACAGGAAGAGGCTTTAATAACCTTACCCCCCACTGCCCTCCGTTTAGAATCTGCTATCGTAGAACGGCTTCAAAAACTTGGCTTCCATACTATCGGACAGTTCATCCACATAGCCCCGACCACACTCCGACGAAGATTTGGCCCGGCATTCACCGCCCGTTTAGGACAAGCTTTGGGTACCGTGTTTGAAACTTTACAACCTATACAGCCCCTAAAATCTTATCAGGAGCACTTACCTTGTCTCGAACCTATCTGTACAGCCACAGGAATTGAGATAGCACTCCAACGATTGCTGGAATTACTTTGTAATACACTGGCAAAAGAAGGAAAAGGATTGCGCAGAGGTATTTTTAAAGGATATAGAATAGATGGAAATGTGCAACAGATCAGCATAGGTACAAGCAGAGCCTCTCACAGTCCGACACATCTGTTCCGCCTTTTCGAACTCCAGATTCCGACCATAGAGCCTGCCCTGGGTATAGAACTATTTGTCCTGGAAGCATTATTGGTGGAAGACATCAACGAATCCCAGGAGACCTTATGGGAGAGCAGAGGAGACTCGACAGAAATTGCAGAATTAATGGATAATATTGCTGCCAAAGTAGGCATAAACGCTATACACCGTTATCTACCGGCAGAGCATCATTGGCCCGAACGTTCTATAAAAGATAGTACATCTTCAGACATCCACCTCAAAACTGTATGGCCTACGCAAAACCTTCGCCCGTTGCATCTGCTTCCTCAGCCTGAACCGATAGAGGTCATGGTACCTCTTCCGGATTATCCGCCCATTCTCTTCAGACACCGCAAAAAAATATATAAACTGGTTAAAGTGGACGGTCCGGAACGCATTGAGCAGGAATGGTGGATAACGAACGGTAAACCGCGTGATTACTATCGTGTTGAGGATGAAAGCGGCGCCCGCTACTGGCTTTTCCGTTCGGGACATTATTCCGACGACAGCGCTCCTGAATGGTTTATTCATGGTTTTTTTGCATAATAAAGGCTAAAAAAATGGAATACGCCGAATTACAGGTCACCAGCAATTTTTCATTCCTTCGGGGCGGTTCTCATCCCGAAGAGCTCGTTGAAAGAGCAATCACGTTAGGTTATAAGGCTATTGCACTAACTGACCGTAATACCCTCGCCGGCATCGTTCGCGCCCATGTAGCAGCCCGAAGGAAAAATATCCGCTTTATTCCGGCCTGCCGGATCGATTTGTTGGATGGCCCCAGCTTACTCGCCTATCCCACAGACAAGGCTGCATATAGCAATCTTTCCTCTCTCCTCACACAAGGCAATCTACGTGCAGAAAAGGGTGAGTGCTATCTTTATAAATCGGATGTGTATGCACATGCCCGTGGAATTCGCTTCATCGTGGTACCACCAGCCCGGTTAAATGAAGATTTCAATTTTAATGCGGCATTTACAGAAGCGTTGACAGCCTATAAAGAACAATTAGGTGATAGCCTGTATCTCGGCGCTTCTTTTTTATATAGCGGGGATGATCAAAAAAAATTATACCGTCTTGGACAATTAGGTGATAAGCTGGGCATTCCTTTAGCTGCGCTAAACGATGTACATTATCATGATCCTGACCGTCGTCAATTGCAGGATGTGCTGACCTGTGTGCGGGAAAAGTGTACGATACAGACTGCCGGATATCGTCTCCATGCGAATGCTGAGCGTCATCTCAAAGCTATCCCGGAGATGCACCGCATCTTTCGTCAATATCCGCATGCACTCGCCCATACCCTGGAAATCGTTGACGCCTGTCGTTTTTCATTGGACGAGTTACAATACATTTATCCGGAAGAGATTACTTCAGAAGGCAGAACGCCTCAACAAGAACTGATTCACTTGACATGGAAAGGAGCGCGTGAACGGTTCCAAGAAGGGATAGCCGAGGATATAAAAGCTACGATTCAAATGGAACTTGAATTCATTGGCCGGAAAAACTACGCTTCTTATTTCTTGACCGTTTATGATCTGGTACGTTTTGCAAGAGAAAAAAGCATACTCTGCCAGGGGCGTGGTTCAGCAGCCAATTCTGCCGTATGTTATTGCTTGGGCATCACGTCGGTAAATCCAACCAAAGTCAAACTGTTATTTGCACGATTTATGTCGGATGCCCGGGATGAACCACCGGATATTGATGTAGATTTCGAGCATGAAAGACGCGAAGAAGTGATGCAATATATCTATGAGAAGTATGGACGGCATCGTGCAGGTATCGTAGCCACGGTCACACAAGTGCATTGGAAAGGTGCAGTACGCGATATCGGCAAAGCTATGGGACTATCGGTAGACGCTGTAGACCGTCTCGCGAAAATGCGCTACGAACTCATTGAAGATTGGGAGTCACGAAAGGTCGGCCCTTCTCCAAAAGACTTGAATACCCAAGATCCGCTGTTGCAGAAAATATTGGCACTGACCCAGGAATATATTGGTTTTCCACGGCAACTTGGCCAGCACACAGGTGGGTTTGTGATTACCCAAAATAAGCTTTCCGATCTCTGTCCGATTATCAATGCGCGCATGGAAGGACGTACCAATATCGAATGGAACAAAGATGACATCGAAGCACTCGGTTTTCTCAAGGTCGACGTATTGGCTTTGGGTATGCTGACCTGTATCCGAAAAAGCTTTGACTTGGCCAAACAACATTATGGAAAGGATTTGACTCTGGCTAATATCCCGCAGGAAGATGCCAAAGTATATAATATGATCAGCCGTGCCGATACCTTGGGTGTCTTCCAGATCGAAAGCCGGGCCCAGATGTCCATGCTACCGCGACTCCGGCCTAATACATTCTATGACCTGGTTATTGAAGTGGCTATTGTAAGACCGGGTCCGATTCAGGGTGATATGGTACATCCCTACCTACAGCGACGGGATCAAAAAAAAGCAGATCCTGATTTCGAGATCCCCTATCCTTCTAATGAACTAAAAGCGATCTTGGAGCGGACCTTGGGTGTGCCCTTGTTTCAGGAGCAGGCCATGGAGATTGCCATGGTGGCGGCAGGTTTTACACCCGATCAGGCGGATGGTCTACGCCAGAGCATGGCTACCTTCAAAGCCAAAGGAAAGATCTCTCAATATGAAAAAATGTTGGTTGAAGGTATGATGAAAAAAGGATATGAAGAAGATTTTGCCCGACGGGTATTCCGGCAGCTGGAAGGCTTTGGGAGCTATGGTTTTCCGGAAAGCCACGCCGCCAGCTTCGCCTTATTGGTCTACATATCCTCCTGGATAAAGTGTTATTATCCTGATATTTTCGCCGCATCACTCCTCAACAGCCAACCGATGGGGTTTTATTCGCCTGCTCAGATTGTGACCGATGCCCGTAAGCATGGTGTAGAGGTCAGGCCTGTAGACATCAACCACTCGTATTGGGATAATACCCTCGAAGAATTAGCAGGAGAATACTGTGCGCTACGTCTGGGGTTCCGACAGGTAAAAGGACTGAATGAAGAAGATATGCAATTGCTTACAGCGGGTAGAGCACAGCCTTATCAAACAATCCATGAACTATTTGATAGCGGTGTGCCTTTATCCGCTTTGGAAAAACTGAGCGATGCCGATGCTTTCCGGTCTATTGGCTTAGACCGAAGACAGGCGCTATGGGAAATATCGGCACTTGCCGACCATCCTATCGGCGTATTTACCGGCCAGCCCTCCGCCAGTGTATATGAAGGAAAGGTAGACCTACCGCCTATTTCTGCATTGGAACATGTTATTGAAGATTATTCCTCTACAACTCTTTCTTTAAAAGCGCACCCCGTCAGTTTCACACGCGAGAAACTAAACCTATTACATGTCACCCCTTCGGGTCAATTAAATACCATGAAGGATGGCATGCTGGTCAAAGTATGTGGTCTTATTACGGTCCGGCAAAGGCCGAGCACAGCAAAAGGAATCTTGTTTATTACCATAGAAGACGAAACCGGTTTTTCAAATCTGGTCGTTTGGGAAAAGACTTTCGAAATATACCGTAAAGTGATTTTACAATCCCGGTTGCTCCTCATCGTAGGGAAGCTGCAGATCGAAAGGGAAGTCATACATATCGTTGTACATTCTTGCCACAACATGAACCATCTTTTACACATTGACAACCAAAGCCGTAATATCGGCTCCGTTCATAAACCCGCACAGTCCAGGGAAAAGGACAGCAAATTGTCCACAGTAGACGACGGTCAAAAATTTGTACAAGGAGAATTATTTCCTTCCAGAGATTTTAAATAGCAATTCAAGGACAACTATATAGCGGAAGAACTGTTCTTAGTATAGTTAAGACTATAAGCTCCT
>JBEBVG010000065.1:0-16652 GCA_040392845.1 Sphingobacterium sp.
AAGTAATAAACTTTACGCTATTCTACAAACCGAGGATCTCCCGATTAAACTTCTCGTCTGCCCCTGTGGACGCGAAATCATCAAAAGCTTTATCGGTGACGCGGATAAGGTGATCCTGAATGAATTTCGCACCTTCTGTTGCGCCGTCCACCTGATTTTTGATACAACATTCCCACTCCATGACGGCCCAGCCCTCATACCCGTATTGCGTAAGCTTGCTGAATATCGTTTTAAAATCCACCTGTCCATCGCCGGGCGAACGGTAACGGCCCGCACGGTTTAGCCAGCTCTGGTATCCGCCAAATGTCCCCTGCCGTCCACTGGGATTAAACTCGGCATCTTTCACATGAAACGCTTTGATGCGCTCATGATAAAAATCGATATACTGGATATAATCCAACTGCTGCAAGACAAAATGCGACGGATCGTACAAAAGGCAAGCTCTAGGATGGTTATCCACTTTTTCTAAAAACATCTCGTACGTAATACCATCAAACAGGTCTTCTCCCGGGTGTATTTCATAACAGACATCCACACCACATTCGTCAAATGTATCCAATATTGGTTTCCAGCGGTTGGCCAGCTCTGTAAAAGCTTCATCGACCAACCCATCAGGCCGCTGTGGCCAGGGGTGAAAATACTGCCACAATAAAGATCCACTGAAGGTAGCATGGGCTTTCAGCCCCAGGTTTTGCGAGGCCTTGGCTGCATATTTAAGTTGTTGAACAGCCCACGCTGTACGTGCTTTCGGATTATTGCGGTATTGTTCAGGTGCAAAAGCATCAAACAGCTTATCGTATGCCGGATGTACCGCAACAAGCTGTCCTTGCAGGTGCGTAGACAATTCCGTGATTTCTATACCTAAGTCAAGTAATTTCCCTTTATATTCATCAGCATACGTTTTACTCTCCGCAGCTTTCTGAAGATCAAAATAGGTAGGGTCTCCTGTTGGGATCTGCACACCGTGAAAACCTAATGATTTTGCCCACTTTGCAATATTTTCCATCGAATTATACGGCTCTTCATTTGCAATGAACTGAGCCAAAAAAATAGCTGGTCCCTTAATTGTTTTCATGTAATACGTTTAAATGTTCTGGATAAATATAAGTATTTATTCTGCTTGGATTCAATTGTAAAGAAGTGTTAAAATTTTTATTTCCGGTTACTTTGGTACAAAAGTTGGCTTTACTACATAAAAAAGGATTGGTTATGAAAACGAAAATTACACTTTTATCTACCTTAGCAGTATTAGTTATCACGCTATTTTCTTGTAGCAAGGAGACGGTAGACAATATCGGAAGAGACGCGGCATTAAACATCATTGTGTCGGGCAACTGGGAAAAAGCCACCAAAACTATCTCCGGGAATGAAGATGAAGGGCTTAATGTTACAACGGAACTTCTGGACGAAGATGAAACGATAAATTTTAACAAAGACGGTAAGGCTTACGTCAAAAAAGAAGGAAATGATGTGCGTAATTATGACTATGAGATGCCCACAGCAAAAGAAATGAAGTTTGATGGCACGACTTACGCTATTCAGGAAAACATTGTACAGTCGATAACAACATTGACTTTAGTCAATCATACAGGCCCCATACGTACGGAGATTGTATTCAAAAGAAAGCGATAATATTGCGAAGGTTTTAGTTTTAAAGGGTAGAGAGCGTGCTATATTCAGTGCGCTCTCTTGTTTTTTTCTGCTATCCAGAGCGACATGTAACGTGTAGATTGTACGGTATGATGTTGCAACATCTGCCCCACAAAGTTGGCAGCGCGGTGGGTGGGGAGCCTTTCTTGTAGCTCGTCGCAATGCTGTAAAAGACGATCAGCATATAAAGTCTGTGCAAAGCTCCTATGGAAGAGCTCGAACCCACGCTCTTGTGCGTCCTGCCAAATAGCACGATCGGTGTATAAGTCTTTCGCCTTGCTGACGAACGTATCCTCCTGATCCGCCACGTATCCGTTCCATAGGCCTTCTTTTTCCATACCTTCTACACCGACAGATGAAGACACTGAAGGCGTTCCACTGTACATGGCGTCTACAAATTTGCCTTTTATCCCCGCCCCAACGGGAATAGGAGCTAAAAGTACACGATAGCATCCTAATGTTTTACGGGCATCATCTGCCCTTCCTTTTATCAAAAAACGATCCTGAGAAGAATGCAGCTGGTTGAATTTTTCTGATACATAAGCACCGTAGATATGTAATGCCACATCGGGTAACTCCTTGTGCAATTTCGGCCAAATGGTTCTTTTCAATACTTCGACTGTCCGCCAATTGGGTTCATGGAGGAAGTTTCCGATAAATACGAAATCCTTTCGCTGATCATAAGTCGGCAGTTGCTGGCGGTGTTCGTCCGTCATCGCTTTTTCTAAAAAGGGCAGAAAACACAAAATACCGGAAGGAACCTGAAAGGTTTCTATCAGGATTTCCATTTCCCTTTCGGAAATAATCAAAGATAGATCCGATCGGTATATCGCAGCAATCTCCCGAAGTGCGGTATCATTGTATAAATTCAGGGGTTGATTTTTTCGAAATGCTTCCTGTCTCGCTATACGCAAAAGATGCAGATCTTCGGTATCCAGCACGCGGATAGCATTGGGGCAGAACTTCGCTATGCGCCAGCCATACTGCTCTTCAATCATAAACCTGTCAAACACCACCAGATCCGGCTGAAGCCCCTGCACGAAATCATCAAAAGAAGGATCATTTAGCAAAATCGTATGTTCTTTTACTCCTATAGCCCAAAGATTATGGGAGAAATCAGACTTTGCGGCGGCAGAAGCGAAATGAACGTCATATTGATGCTGAAATAATTCGATCAGCTGTAGCATACGCCAACCCGCAGCCGACGATTGTGGTTCCGGCCATACCAACCCGATGAACAATGCCTTCTTCATGTGTTCGAAGGTACATAAATTTTGTACCTTTAAGGACATTTTACTTCTATACATTATGCTGGGATTAAAACTATTGACAGATCCACGTTGGGCAAATATTGCCGAGTCAAATTTGGATGAAATTTTAACCGATCACGCCTGGTGTGAGCAGAAAGCGGCCTCCAATGCGATCACCCTGATTACACAAAATCCGGAACTGGAGGATTTGGTACATGAATTAACGGCTATCGCGATTGAAGAAATGGAACATTTTAAGATGGTCATCGATATTATCAAAGAAAGAGGATATACCTTAGGCCGCGAACGGAAAGATGACTACGTCGGTCAATTGATGAAGTTTTCGAAAAAAGACGGTTCGCGTAACCAGGCGTTTATCGACCGCCTTTTATTTGCTGCCATGATTGAAGCGCGTAGCTGTGAACGCTTCCGTGTACTCTCTACCAATATTAAGGATGAGACGCTGGCAAAGTTTTACCACGACCTGATGGTGTCAGAGGCCAATCACTATACAACCTTTCTGAATTTTGCCCGCAAATACACAGTAGATGTCGATGTAGACAAACGGTGGAAGGAGTGGCTGGAGTTTGAAGGAGAACTTATACAGTCGTACGGAAAGAAAGAATATATACACGGCTAGTTTTTCTTAACCTACTTTAAGAAATGGTCGGCCGGCTGGCGTTATCTTTGTAATAAGTAAAGAAAATTGGTTTTTTACTTTTACTTTGAAAGCTATGTTAGAATTAGGAATAGGCATGTTTGGGGATCTACAGATAGATCCTGCTACCGGAAAGATCCAACCTACACAACAACGTCTTCAGGAAATTATTGAAGAGATAAAATTAATGGACGAAGTCGGTCTTGATTTCTTTGGCATGGGTGAACACCACCGGCCGGATTATGCCGTGGCGTCTCCCGAGATTATACTGGCCGCCGCAGCTACGGTGACCAAACATATCAAGTTAGGATCGGCTGTATCTGTATTAAGCTCGACAGATCCTGTCAAGCTGTACCAGGATTTTGCAACGGTAGATCTTATTTCGGGAGGTCGTGCCGAACTGATGGCCGGTCGCGGTTCTTTTATCGAATCGTTTCCGCTCTTTGGGTATGACTTAAAGGATTATAGCGACCTTTTCGAAGAAAAGCTCGATCTCTTATTAAAGATAAACAAGAATGAGATCGTCAACTGGAGCGGTAAATTCCGTAAGCCCTTAGTGAACCAACAGGTTTTACCACGGGCAACCGACAATAACCTGCCGATATGGATCGCCGTAGGAGGGACTACCTCATCTGTCATCCGGGCTGGCAAACTTGGTTTGCCGGTGATGTTCGCCATTATCGGCGGCGCCTGGGAACAGTTTAAACCGCTATTTGAAATGTACGAGCAAGCTTATGCCGACAACGGACACGATAAAAGTAAGTTTCAGGTAGGTGTACATATGCATGCCTTTTTCGGGCAAAATGGGAGAGAGGTGGCCGACAAATATTACCCGATATATGCAGCACAGATGAACCGCATCGGCGCTTCAAGAGGCTGGCCTCCATACCAACGGACACAATATGACTTTGGGCGGTCACCTCACGGACATCTTGTTATTGGTGATCCGAATGAAGCCATCGACAAAATTCTGGCCGTGAAGGAAACCTTTGGCTTGACGCGGTTTTCCGCACATATGGATGTTGGTAGCCCGGATCATAAGGATATGATGAAAGCGATCGAAATTTACGGCACGCAGATAGCACCGAAAGTTCGGGAAGCAACTCGATAGCGTGATGAGACTATCTAAAAAGTCGGGGATAGCTGGCTTTTTAGATGGTCTTATTTCATCAAAATAAAGTAACTTTGTAACTATGGACATTGGTGTTCAAACCGTTGAGACACAGGTATTTTTTAAAAGTTACAGCTCCGGCCTTTATCATATTTTATTGGTAGATAAGCCGGTCAACTATCAAGTGGATGGTGTCAATCACAAATCAAATAGCAGATCGTTAATATTTTTGGCTCCCTTTCAACACTTTAGGATACTGGATGATCGCAACTTCCCGGTTGTACAACTTGTTTTTAATGGTGATTACTATTGTATCGAGTTGCACAAACATGATATTGCCTGTAACGGACTGTTATTTAATTCGGTTTATCAGCTGCCTCATGTTGAAATCGAAAGTAGTATATACAGTGAACTGCTCGCAATTTGTCAAAAGATGGAACGGCAAATCGATCAGGACACAAAGTTTACGAATGCTATTATCAAATCGTATTTGCAGCTGCTTTTATCCATCGCCAGTGACGAAAAACAGAAATTTATAGATGATAACTCCTACTATACACAGCTTAAAAATGAAGAAGGTATCGTGTTTCAAGATCTTGTGGAGCGGTTTTATAAAACAGAGAAATCCATATCTTTTTATGCTGCACACATGCATATGTCGCCAGCTGCTTTCAGCCGAAAGATAAAAAGTGCATTACATAAAAGTCCGTCAAAGATCATACAAGAGCGTACGGTACTGGAAGCCAAAAAGTTATTACATCTTACTTACAGATCGGTCAAGGAAATTGCGCATGAACTTTGTTTCGACGATCAACACCATTTTAGTCGTTATTTTAAAAATAATGTAGGCATATCACCGGCTCATTACCGTAGAGAGGTAGGCATATCTGTCGTAGCAAATTTATCCAAGGAATAATCAAATATATCCATTTGGCACAGGGCCAAGTTGCTGTAATTTTGTTTGTATTTAAAACAACACATATGCAATTTTTACATTTTTTTGCCTCCCTGCAGGATAAGTTTATTCAATTTTTGAAAATCGCTATTTTCATCGTCATGGCGTGGATAGGCGGCCTGAAAGCCTTTCAGTATGAAGCCGACGGAATTGTTCCGTTTGTCGCCAACAGCCCCTTTATGAGCTTTTTTTATGCAAAAGATGCTCCGGAATACAAACAGTACAAAAACCCCGAAGGCGCTACGGTAGAAAAAAATATCAGTTGGCATAAAGAAAATAGAACGTATCTGTTCTCATACGGGTTAGGTGCTGTGATCGTCGGCATCGGTATCTTTACCTTATTGGGCATATGGTCGCCGCGACTGGGGTTAATAGGCGGCCTGCTGACTTTTATCATGTCTCTCGTCACTTTGTCTTTTCTGATTACCACACCCGAAGTGTATGTACCCGATTTAGGTGGCGATTTTCCAACACCTCATCATGGCTTTCCCTATCTATCGGGGGCAGGACGACTGGTTTTGAAAGATATCATCATGATGGCCGGCGGGTTGATCGTAGCTTCAGATTCGGCAAGAAGGCTGTTGTCGCTGTATCATAACTCCGCTTAAATTGCTGATATCCCTCGACTTTTTGACACTTCTGTAACGAAAGTTACACAATAAGAGAAAATAAAGTCCGAACTTTATACTATGTTTTTTCAACACGTTTATGATAAAAGTCTCGCACAGGCAAGCTATGTAATTGGTTGTCAGGCACAAGGAAAAGCTATCGTCATCGACCCACAACGGGATATCGACGTATACCTGGACATTGCAAAAGCAAATAAGCTAGCGATTACGCACATCGCAGAAACACATATCCATGCGGATTTCTTGTGTGGCTCCCGTGAACTGGCCGCCGCTACGGGAGCCAAACTTTACCTGTCGGACGAAGGCGGAGCAGAATGGCAGTATGAATTTCCACATCAGGGTTTGAAGCATGGCGATACTATTCCTGTGGGCAACGTGATCCTGGAGGTGCTGCACACGCCGGGGCATACACCCGAGAGTATCAGCTTTCTGTTAACGGATCTTCCGGCTACGGACAAGCCGGTTATGATCTTTACCGGCGACTTTGTATTTGTGGGCGATATAGGACGACCTGACCTGCTGGAGAAGGCTGCCGGCTTCGTTGGCACGCAGGAACCCGGTGCGCGACAACTCCACGAATCAATCCAGCGCTTTGCGCAGCTTCCAGAATATATCCAGGTGTGGCCCGGACATGGTGCAGGATCGGCGTGTGGCAAATCCCTCGGCGCTGTACCGAGCTCGACCGTCGGTTATGAAAAAATTCGCAACTGGGCATTTAAATTTAAAGACAACGTAGCGGGATTTGTCAATGAATTGCTGGAAGGACAACCTGAGGCGCCACGATACTTCGCTGTCATGAAGCACCTGAATAAGGTTCATCGCCCATTGCTGGTCGAGGTACCCAAGCCATCAAAATTAAGCAGCGACGAATTTATAAACGCTTACAACGATGGGTTGACCATCATCGACACACGGGACAAAACTGCTTTTGCCAAAGGGTTTATTCCGGGAAGCCTGAATATACAGGGCAATAATTCCTTTTCAACATGGATGGGGTGGTTGCTCAATTACGAAGAACAGTTTGTTCTTATTGCGGAAGATAGCCGCATGGAAGACCTTACACGTAAACTGATGCGTATCGGCATGGACAACAATTATGGGTATATTACTGCAGTCGAAGATCTTGGGATCGATCTGCAGGTCGCCGATGTGATTGCTATTGACGAATTCAAAACCTATGTCGGCAATACGGAAGTACAGATTGTTGACGTGCGCAGCGAGAACGAATATAAAGCCGGCCATATTGAGGGAGCAGACCATGTATTTGTGGGAACATTACAAGACAACCTGGAGAAGATCAGTAAAGACAAACTGGTCATTGTCCATTGTCAGTCTGGAGATCGTTCGACTATTGCATATTCTATTTTGCGAAAGCATGGTTTTGATAAGGTAAAAAACTATGCCGGTGGTATGCAGGAATGGCGGGCGCAGAATAACCCTGTTATAAAATAGATTTTATTTACAACATACAGTATTTACGATGTTAACTTTTTTGCAACAGCCCTGGCCCTGGTATATCGCCGGACCTTTAATCGGGCTTACGGTACCGGCACTTTTGATATTAGGCAACAAAACCTTTGGAATAAGCTCGTCGCTAAGGCATATCTGTGCTTCGTGTATACCCGCCAATATCTCCTATTTCAAATACGACTGGAAAAAAGAAGCGTGGAATTTATTCTTCGTGTTCGGTATCTTTCTGGGAGGTCTGATAACGGCACAACTGTTTACTGACCCTAACCCTGTAGAAGTGAATCCGGCATTAGCCGAGGAGTTGGCGGGATATGGAATTGTTGACTACAATAACCTGGTACCGCAGGACATTCTAAACTGGCAATCGCTATTCACGCTGAAAGGCTTTTTCCTGATGGTCGTAGGAGGCTTCCTTGTTGGATTTGGCACCCGTTATGCCGGCGGCTGTACAAGCGGACATGCTATTATGGGGCTCTCTAACCTACAATGGCCTTCGCTGATTGCGACAATGTGCTTTATGATAGGTGGCTTCATCATGGCTAACCTTATTTTACCTCTTATTCTTTCACTTTAATGCCTGAGCAATGAAACAAGAAACAAATATAGATTTGGAACAAAGATCGTTAGATGCAATATGTGTTAATGAGAGCCAACTTGAACATAAATGGTATCATAATATCAAATACCTTATTGTAGGGGTGTTTTTTGGTATTTTATTCGTCAAATCCGAGGTCATCAGCTGGTTTCGTATCCAGGAAATGTTCCGCATGCAATCTTTCCACATGTATGGCATTATAGGCAGTGCTGTGCTCGTCGGTATCGTTTCAGTATGGTTAATCAAGAAGTTCAACGTCAAAACAATTTACGGAGAACCTATCCATATCTCGCCAAAAAAATTTAATAAAGGACAGATTTATGGTGGCTTGCTCTTTGGCTTCGGCTGGGCATTGACGGGAGCTTGCCCCGGCCCCCTGTTTGCACAGATAGGGACAGGTGCAACCGTCATTATTGTGACACTATTGAGTGCCGTTGCCGGAACGTGGGTATATGGGTATTTCCGGGATAGGCTACCTCATTAGTCTATTGGTTTCCTCGTGCTTATGGCAATACGGTTCCATGCATTTATGGTTACAATTGCCATGATAATCTGAGCGATATAATTTTCATCGAAAAGGCTTTGTGCTTTTTTATAGGTCTCGTCGGTCAGGCCATTATTACTGATCAATGTAATTTCCTCCGTCATGGCTAATATTGCCCGTTCTTCTTCTGTAAATAATGTTGTTTCTTTCCAGGCATTGAGCAAGAAAATCCGTTGATTGGTTTCTCCTTGTTTTAAGGCATCGGATGTATGCATATTGATACAGAATGCGCAGCCGTTGATTTGTGAAGCCCGAATTTTGATTAGCTCCAAATGGGTTCCCGAAAGTCTGGCGTTCCGCAGATAGCTTTCCAAAGCAAGCATTGCGCTATAGGCATCCGGTTCAAGTTCTTGAATATTTAATCTATTTTCCATAATCTACTTTTTGTTCAGCAAATTACTAAAAATGCTTTTACTTTCCCTCCACTTCTTTCTTTCTAAATCTTAAAAGCCGCTCTATGAAGTCCAAGGGCAGCGGTTTGTCATACGGAAACTGTATCGCTGATTTTGACACTTTCATTGCTTTCAGCTCGGTTGCAAATTCGTCCAACAGCGCTTGACTCCAAGGACTTGAAAGTGTAAGATGTTTTGCAAATGCGCTGTAATAAATCAGGAATTTCTTATCGATTTTAAATGCCGGAATTTGATAACTAATTACTTCTTCTGCACGGGGCGCTACTTTATGTACCAGCTCACGTATCGTCTGCAATCTTTCCTGTATTTCCTTTGGAAGAACTTCTTGATATTCGTCGATTGATT
Organism: Sphingobacterium sp.; assembly: GCA_040392845.1. Taxonomy (GTDB): domain Bacteria; phylum Bacteroidota; class Bacteroidia; order Sphingobacteriales; family Sphingobacteriaceae; genus Sphingobacterium. The sequence continues at coordinate 9,621 of JBEBVG010000065.1, forward strand.
TATAGTCTGTTTTCGCCATTGTTTTATGATTTTTGATAAAGATGTAAGATGCAGCGATAGCTTCTTATTCGTTCTTCTTTTCTGCCAGCTCCTTTATGACCTGCAACGCCTGTTGGGTTGCTGCATCCATCTCACTGAAATATTGCTCGCGCATGTTTCCAAGGCTCTGGCCTTCTATTCCGGCTTGCAACTCGTGGAGGTGATGAAAGGGGATATGCTATATTTAAGTGTTCTACATGTTCAATACTACCCAACGATGACCATCCGGGTCGGCAAAGCGCATCGCCCACCATCCTTCTTTCATCTGTTCAGGAGGGCTAATAATCTCTGCACCGATTTCCCGGAGGGCTTTTTCCCATTCCAGCACTTCTTCTTTGCTGTCGGCAGAAATACTAAAGTTTACTTCATTGCCGGCGGCCGTATCGGCTACTGTTGTTTTTACACCTCTTTCGAAGCGGTCTACGAGAAACAGGTTAAGGATAAATCCACTATCGCCGATGGTAAGGGAGATGAATTTATCTCCGTCATGGGTCTGATCCCGCACCGTAAAACCAAGTGCACTATAAAATTCTCTCGATCTATCGATGTCTTTTATCGGGTAATCTGCCCAGATTATTGAAGGTCGTGGTGCCATAAGTCTATATGTTATCTGCCAAATATATTGCTTGTCAGCCGCAATAAACTTGCCAAAGGGCAAGAAATTCTATCATCGCTAAGCAACTAATCTATCTAACTTTTGGTCTGCTTTTATCCTATTATTGTTACGTAACATGCTCACAAAGACATTTGCATTTGTCCCAAAGTAAAGAGACTTTGTTCCGTCCGCTCTTCTCTTTATTTCAAAAGCAGCAGACTTGATGCCGTAGGATTTACGTTTTCTCACAAACAACTTATACATTATACCGGTGTAATACCTCATTACAAAGATGTCATGTCTCATTATAACATTGCCACACCCCATTATGCCGAAAGCAGCTTACATCATCACGAACACAACAGACATACTTGCTCTGATGATATACAATCACTCAGACACAGTTTTCTTTATGTTATAGTTTTTATCAAATGACAATACGCAACATTTCTTTATACGCATGTTACGTAGCAATATGTTGGTGTATATATCGTTTGATCCAATGTATATTGTGTTTATGGCATTGTAATCGTTGTTTATGACAATGTAGAAGTAGTTTGTAGCCATGTAAAAGCAGTTTGTCGCGAAAGCAACATGCTGGTTCATATATGCTCTTGTCTCTGGTGTGAAGAATGAATCCTATGCCTCGCTGACATATCAGTATACTACGACGAGTGTTGCTGGCGTCACCATGTATTGTCTGCTCCCTACGAAAGCAGTTGTGTAACCGGGAAAGAAGGATGCGAGACCTTTGGCGAGAGGATACAGAAAGTAAGCATAACGTTTTGTTGCTGTAGCGTCCGGGATGATTGTGCCGTTTGCTGTTGAACAACCATTCATATTATCATTTATTAAATTTTGACATGCACCAAAACACTATATCAATCTCCGCTTTACTTTTTGTCCTGATTATTTCGATCCATACGGTCGATACACAAACAAGGGTTGGCATCCGTGCGGGGATGAACCTCTCTGGAATCCTTCAGCAATTACCTCTATGGCAAACCGTGGGATTATGGCGTAAATTTTCTGGTGGGGTATGAATTCTTCCGTTGGGTTACCATTCAGGTCAACAGCCAATTCGGAATTGCGAATCTTGCACCGGATATCGGTGGAGAAAATTCTAAAGGAAATATAAAAAACAGGGTATATGATATTTCTATTGGATATAAGCCCGTGCCAGATTTTGTTCTCGGCCTCGGGCAGGTGTTTGATAATTTCTGTCGCCAGCACCTCACAAATGACTTTATCTTCCTCCGATTGCAAATAGTTGTAGGTTAAGATATCCTTTGATATTGTTGCCGCCACCGCATGTTATTTTTTCAAAGTTGATAACAGCTGATCCAATTGCTGGAAGTCTATCGTCATGCCTTCCTTAAAGCCCATCTCTATTTCCTTTTCCAGATCTGCAAGCGTATTGTAGGTTAGTACCATATCTACACGGACTTTATGATCTACCACTACGAAAGTATTCTCCCATAAGTTTTGCGGAAACGCTGGATTTTGAGTACCGTTTTCGTCGCTAATCCCGCCTTTAGAGGAAAATTATCTTTCCTTTACAACGGAAACGAAATCGGTTTTAGCGCAATGTTTTTCACCTTCCGGGCTGACCATCGCATAGAGCCATTGACCACCTTCTCGGAAATCCATGGTTTTCGTTTCAGCTCGCCATGGTTGTGGGCCCCACCATTAGATCGAGTAATCCTGCAGTTGTCCATGCCTGCCACACTAGTGCAAGTCCAGCATCAAATTCACGGGTGATATGAATAATCTTGTTTTCCTTGTCGACAATGAAGTCAAATAATAAATCGCTGTTCATGATTGCCTGTTTTTTAAAATCATTTCTTCCAACTTGTCCGCTCCTCTCTCTCATTATCCCGACAGTTTTTATAACTCTTTATGTAAAAATAGCTTAACAGAACCACGATTAACTTGTCTTACGACAAGTTTTTAGTTTTAAGATGCTGTTTTCTGAGAATATTAGTGGCTGTTTTTTATTCGTAAAATTCTTTTGGATATTCCACTATTCCTGTGATGTTTTTTAACGCATTTTCAGTTAGCTCTATTAACATACAGTTTTCACCCGGAACTTCAAAAGGTAATTTAATTCCGTAATTTTTTGTCATTGCGTACCCAAACTTTGGGTAATATTTTTCATGCCCTAATAGAATCACGGAATCAAACCCCAATTCCTTCGCTTTCCGATGAGATTCCTGAATTAGTTTTCCTCCAATTCCTTTTCCTTGATGTTTTTTTAATACAGCTACTGGTGCTAATGCTAAAGATGTCTTTTGTAAGTCATTGTTTATAATTCTAATCTTTGTTAGTAGAATATAGCCCACAATCTCTCCATCAATTTCCGCAACTAAAGATAGTTCGGGGACAAATGCCTCAGAGTTTCTTAATCTTTCTACCCGAAACTGTTCTTTGTGATCCGTATATTCTTCGTTCTCAAAAGCAGTTTTAATTAACTTAAATACTTCTTTGTAATCTCTACTTTCTTCCTTTCTAATGTTCATTTTAAAAATGTCTTTGATAAACTGTTTGCTAACTAAAGGCCCAGCTACAACGGCAAATTAGCCATAAACTGCACATTCAGTCCACCGATGTTCACGCCCGCCATAATCGATGGCATATTTGGGGCAAACACCCAAACGTTGTTACGTTGGTACACATAGCCACGCCGGTAGGGATCATAATATGTACGATATTCGGGGAAATACACATATTCTGTGCGGTGGTAGAATCGCGGACCGTAATACCACTTGTCATGATCACGGTACCGTTTGTGCTGGTTCTTCACATATTTACGGTATTCCTTTTCGCGCTTCTCGTAGTATTTACGATACTCCCGGTTGCGTTTTTCAGCATATTTATAGGCATGCTTCCGCTGCTTTTTGTCATGCTTGACTTGCTCTTTTCGCATATGCTTGTCATGCCCTCTGCCCTGAGCGTCTGCTTCCAAGGTGGTTCCTGCCATCAATGCTAAGGCAGCTATTCCGATCAATAATCTTTTCATGGCATTCCTATCTTTAGTAAAACAATGAGTCTGCATTCATCCAGACCGTTTGTTAGTAAGACTACAGGAGTCGTGCCAGAGTTTAACAGACTTCTGCACTTTTCAGCATGTCTAACAATATGATTAAATTTTCATGGGAAGATTTGGAGGTTTAATTGTAAACTTTCAGGTGTTTTCACAACAGCAAAGCAGATCCACAACGTCCCAGTCAATCAAAGATTTTTTTATTCCTACCCAGATGACAGAAATAGCAAAAGCTAGCTATCAAGGAACTATTAATATGAATATTTACTATAAATACACAGGAGGTCAGAAATATGAGATAATGCACGAGAAATCAATGTCTGGTAAGATAGTATCACACAAACTGATGTATATAAATATCAGCAAAGATGAAGTGCTGATGTCCAAGGAAATTCTCAGCAACATTATCCATGCAGAAAAAATCGAAAACTACAATCCTGCTAAAATTCTATTGAGACTCCCGGAAGTTAACAAGCCGGCCTCTTGGTCTTTTCTGTCGTTACCCGATGAGGTTGAAAAATCTACCGCCGTACTGACAACAGTGGCGTGTAAAGGCAAACGGCATAAAGCGATAAAAGTAACAACAAAAAATTCGGAAAGCTATATCCTAGAAATTGCATATTATTTGAAAGGTATCGGGCTCTATAAAGTTGTCTTTTTTGATCCAAAAACTAATGAAGAAACTTTGGTTCATGAATTTGTTCAAATGCAAGCTTTTTGACAAAAAACGCCCTATTGCTTTACCCATAGGGCGTTTTTATTTGATAAAAGTAGGGCTTTGTCTGGAAAACTGTGTTTTTAGATAGCCCGAAATAGAATAGAACCTTGATACTGGCCTACCGTATCCACCCGACGAACTAAAGGTCTTCCAAAGTCTTGAAGTTTTGCAGATAAAGGCACTTGATATTTATATTAGCGACTTTTCTTGTTTTAGCAAAATTTCACAATACTGTTTTTAATGCAACGAGGGTATTGGGTTGCCAAAGTTATTTTCCTTATCCGTATTCCTTTTCATCATAGTCACCTCCGGTTGCGGGAGAAACCAATCCGTGTTGGAAAGTTTCTAGTAGTATCAGCAAGTCATCATCAGACAAAACTTTAGGTAAGTATTATTATTCACTTTTGTTAACTCAATTTCTGTGCAAAGATACCTTACTGTTACCAATTTGTAATCCATCCCTCAGCCATTTACAAGCTTAACGGTATTGGTTATGTACAAAACTACCTCTATAGATTGGAAATCATAATCTCAAACTTTGATAGGAAATTTTTTAAATATCTTAGGTGTCTTTCAAATTATTATTCTTACTTTTGAGGAAGGAATCAAGCGCCCCAGTTGTGAGTGACTGAAACGCGAGATCAAATAAATAGCAATTCAAACAGCAAATTTTGTTAAACTGCTGGCATGGTTGTACTTAAACGCTCACGATGACTAAGAAAGCCCAGCTTAACACTTATTGCTATGAAGCTTGATATTACAAAAGCTTGCGCAGATTCTTTGCGCACCTTCGTCCAAAACAATTACGGCATCCAATTAAAATCGTCCCACGCACATGAAATTGTGGCTGCCTATTTTGGCTATTCTTCGCGTGCCGCGCTGATTGCGGATAACAAATGTTCCGTAGGAAACTTAAAAGATGCGGAAATCATCATCCCTAATACTCCAGTCCTTTTGGTTGAATACCGCCTTAAAACCCTGGAAAAACTGCCTTTAGGACTTCCAGCTAGCGATATTCTTGCCGAAGGGGTTTATGCTCCAATTACCACCAACGAACAATTGTCTAAGAGGATTTGGACAGATTTTCAAAAGATGGCGATAGCCTATGCCGAAGACAGGGTATTTCATAACGAGAAAATGGAGAGGATGATGGGGTTTGATGGATTTGATCAAAGGGAGTTGGACTGGCTTATCCAGGTCGATATCAAAACAAGAGAAACCGATGTACTGATGACGGTGACATATGATTATCCTGCAAAGGCAAAAAAGCCGATGAGACATGCTTCCGTAGCGATAACGCTCCCACGTATTGCGGGGAATATAGGTTACGGTGAACCTAAGGTCCTGCCGACTTTTTATAATGGCCACATGAGCGATCCAGACTTCCGATTAAAACACGGAATCGATTGATTGTGGTAATGATTAAAACCCCGACCATCTTTAGCTTAAAGGTGGTCGGGTACTGTTAGTTTCATTTGTGTTCATTTTAGAATAGAATAGAAGCTTGGTTTTTTAGGAATTTCGCCGGTCGTCTTATGCTGACCGTTAATGGTTTGCAGCTTGGCGAAGGATCCGAAAATCAAAGCCGAAAACTTCAATTTAGACGGACTCCGCTCTTTTGCCAAACTGCTTGCCATCTGCCATTTTTTAATATTCTATTTGTTTTAGTTTGTATTTTTTACTGAGTTCATAATCTAATTCATTGACGATTTTATATAATGCTGGAACGAGTTTCTCTACATAGTCAAAACTGAAATGCAAATACATATCTTCTATAAAGTTCTCATTAGGAAATTGTCGAACGAATTCTTTAGATATTTTACTTCTGTTATGAACAGCCAAATTCCTTTGTTTAACTAAGAGGTTTATTTCTCCTGCCTTTTCTTTAAATATTTCAATTCCAATTCTTTCCTTGAAAAACTTTTGAATACCTTCTATGCTTTGATAAAATAGAGCCTCTATCTTTTTGTCTGCTATAGCTTTTACTAAACTTGGGTAATCGTCAAAAGATAAAATAAATTCAAGTTGTTCAGTTTCTTTCGATTTTAATACTTTGGGTTCGTTCATTACTATTTCAGATAGAATATCTTTAAAATAGCCTTCAAAGTTATCAATGGTTTTAATATACATCATTGTCGAAAGTGTCTTTTCATAATAGTTTATCTTTAGAAAATCTTCTTCTTGTTCTGGATTTAATTCATATGGAACTTCTAAATCGTTATTAAATGATTTCAGTTTTATTATTGATTTTAATAAGTCTTCATTTATTAGATAATTGCTCACCTTGAAATAAAGCAATATTCTCTCGATGTTTTCAAATTCAACCGCTGCATTTATAAAAGATTGAGATGCTTTACTTTTTTGATCTAGATTTTCCATAAAATTATAAGTAAGATCTGGTGTATTTGAAACCTCAAAGTGTTTGCAAATATGCCTATTACGTAAAGTTACGTGATATACAGCAGGGGCACAAGTAAGATGACCGCCAGGTTGTAATATAGATTTGACTTTTTATAGAATCCGTTTTTAGGTGCAAACAAGAAAAGGGGGAAGTAAACTATCCAAAACGAAGCAAAACAGTTCAAATCAAACCACATCAATTCGCCCTATTTCTCGCCCCATGGCATAAAAAAAGCA
>JBEBVG010000066.1:0-16411 GCA_040392845.1 Sphingobacterium sp.
CCGAAGAAACGAATAGTTTGAACAGTAATAAAGTATATAGCCTCTTCATGGATTCACAAGGGAAGATATGGGTATCTACAGCACGGGGAATAAATGTCATTGATACATCAAATAACAAGATTGAAGCTTATGATGCAAAGGATGGATTGGTGCACGAAGGCGTGTACGAAACCCGGGAGCTGAGTACCGGAAAAATGCTTCTGCTGACGAATCAAGGGGTGACAGTATTTGATACATCGAATAGAAAATTTTCAAACTTTAACATTATCAATAGTTTTCCCGTGAAGTCTTTAAACGAAGGAGGCTTATGTGTGGCGTCGGACGGTAAGACCTATGTAGGTACCGTAGAGGGGCTCCTGGCGTTTAATGTAAAAGATTTGGATTTTAGGTCATTGCCTTACAGTATTCAGTTTACAAAACTTTGGGTCAATGGAGATAAGGTGGACATCAACGATAATCGGGGTATCTTACGTCAATCGTTGGCTTACACGCCAACGGTAAAGCTTCAAAGTAAATATCATACATTTGCTGTCGAGTATGCCACGTCCAACTTTGTGGCTGAAAATTATAGTAGGGTGATATATCGTCTGGATGGATTTTCTGATTCGTGGATGGATGTTCAAGATCAGAAGAGGATAACATTTACCAACCTCAATCCGGGAAAGTATGTTCTGACAATCAAGGCGGTAGACATTGATGGTAACGACATATCGTTTCAATCTATTCATATCCAAATCCTTCCACATTGGTCACGCAGTAACCTTGCATATTTTATTTATTTCCTTTTGCTGGCCGGTGTAGTCTATTTCATTGTGAAGACAAATAACAAAAGAATACGGGCTAAGGAAAACCTCAAATACGAACAGAAGCGCATTGAGGATATCGAAAGACAAAATAATGCAAAACTCCAGTTCTATACCAACGTTTCTCATGAGCTTCGTACACCATTAACACTAATCATGGGAGAACTGGAGATGATTATGCAATCGGGGTTAGAGGGCTCTAGGCAATGGATGACGGGAAAGCTGACCACTGTATTAAAAAATACAAAATTACTGAAGGAGCTGTTGAACGAGCTGCTCGATTTTAGAAAGCAGGAACAAGGTTTTATAAAATTAAGTGTGAACAGACATGATTTTAAGAGCTTTGTACAAGAGATATATGAACTATTTAAGGGGTATGCTAATGATCGGGAAATTGCATTCGATTTTATTACGGATGACGAGACTGTTGAGGTATGGTACGATAGTAAGTTGATGTTGAAAGCTGTCAATAATTTACTGTCAAATGCTTTTAAATTCACAGCTCCTGGAGGGCAGATACGCATTGGGCTACACAAAAATGAAGATAGCGTGCTGTTATTCGTTCAAGATAATGGTAGCGGGATTCCGGCGGAAGAGCAAGAGAAGATATTTAATCCATTCTATCAGTTGGATCATCCTGCACAGACAGAGGGCAAGGGAATCGGGTTAGCCTTGACCAAAACGATCATAAACGTCCACCATGGATCTATCACCGTAGAGAGCACGGTAGGAGAAGGAAGTCGGTTTACCATAAAGTTACCTTTTGGCAATAGCCATTTTGAAGAGAATCAGCTGGAAGGGGATATGCAGCAACAGTATGATGCAGCAAATCTGGAAATAGGGCATCTCCTGCCCGATATTGAAAAATCACCGCATTACAATATGTTGATCGTCGAGGACAATTTATCCTTGTTGAATATGTTGCAAGAGCTATTTAGCCCCTACTATCATGTGACGACCGCGACAAATGGTAAAGAGGCTTGGGATAAGGTAGAGCGTAATCTTCCCGATATTGTTATTTCCGATGTCCTCATGCCGGTGATGTCGGGGACAGCGTTGTGTAAATGTATGAAAGAAAATGTGGAAACGTGTCATATTCCAGTTATCCTATTGACTGCGCAAGCTGATATCACACATAATATAGAAGGACTCCGGATTGGGGCCGATGAATATATGGCTAAACCGTTTGAGCCCGCACTGCTTATATCCAAAGCGTACAGCTTGATGAATAACAGGGTTTTACTGCAGGAAAAATTCAGTAAAGAACCTTTCGTAACTGCCCCTATGTTAGCTTCTAATCCTATTGATAAGGAAATTATGAGCAAGGCCACTCGTATACTTGAGAAAAATATTGACAATCCCGATTTTAATATAGATATGCTCGCTTCTGAAATGAATATGTCCAGAACGATTTTATTTTCTAAGCTTAAAGCCGTCACCGGACAGACTCCGAACGATCTCATATCGACTTTTAGGTTGAAAAGAGCCGCATTCCTTTTGCTTAATAACCCAGAGATGAATATTACCGAGATCTCCACAAGCGTCGGTTTCAATTCATTACGGTATTTTACAAAATGTTTTAAGGAAAAGTGGAACCAAACACCATCAGCATATAGAAAGAAAAAGTAATACATTAATGTGAGGTGTTTACTTCACAAATGTGCGAAAAGAAGCATTCTTGTACGTTTTTTGAACTTTTCCGTACGATTTGTCTACTGTGTAAATGGCGTATCCTCTACTTTTGTTGAACAGGCGTGACCAATATATAAGCGGCTTTAAACTTACATTATTCAAATAACCATAATAATATGAAGAATTATGCTATACTAACCTCATTACTACTGTTCTTAAGTACTGGAGCTTCTCAGGCCACGAGTAAATATCTAACACGTACCAAATCGACAACGTTATATGATCAACAAAAGCGGCAAGTAGTAGGGAGAGTTGTCGATAACAACGATGAAGCAATTATAGGGGCAAATGTTACCGAAGCCGGTACGACGAATAGTACGGCAACAGATAGCAACGGAAGCTTTACGTTGACCGTTGAGAAAGATGCTGTATTACGTGTTTCTTTTCTCGGTTATCTTTCTCAGGAAGTTGGTATTGCAGACAAAGATTATGTGAAAATCATATTGCAGGCCGATAGTAAGTCGTTGGACGAAGTTGTGGTTATTGGATATGGAGAGACAACGCGGGGAGATTTGACGGGATCTGTGTCGAGCATAAAGGGGGATGAATTGGTACGTACTGGAGCCTCGAGTTTTGGAGAAGCGCTACAGGGAAAGTTGGCGGGGGTCCAGGTCAATATGCAATCGGGAGAGCCAGGATCTTCGGTCAATATACAGATACGGGGAGCCAACTCCATTAATGCAAGTAGCTCACCGCTTTATGTCATTGACGGTATGCAAATGGACGTCAATGAGGGAGAAGTCGCAACCTCCGGTGTTGGCGGTTATACGACCTACAATCCGTTGGCTTCCATTAATCCAGCGGATATTGCGTCGATAGAAGTTTTGAAAGACGCATCTGCGACGGCAATTTTCGGGGCCAGGGGAGCCAACGGTGTGATTATCATCACGACCAAATCGGGAAAATCAGGAAGACCGAAACTTAATTTTGATGTGACACAAGGATTGTCGGAAGCTCCAAAACGCATGGATATGTTAGGTGCACAGGACTATATGGATTACCGATTTAATTTTGGCTCCAGCTCGGAGCTTTGGGGGCAGGATTTGAACGAAGATGGTGTTGCTGATATCCCTTATAATGCGGATGAATATGATTCCTATAATTGGCAGGATTTACTCCTGAGAAAAGGATTGACGCAAAAATATAATCTTTCCGCACAGCAGGGTACCGATAAAATGAACTACTTAGTGGGTGTGGCTTATGATAAGCAAGAGGGACTTGTAGCAAGCAATGACTACACCAGGTTTTCTGCAAATGCAAAAATAAATGGAGATATTACGGATAAACTGAAGATGGGGATCAGCGCGAATTATGGGCGTACATCGACTGACGGGGCGGTGTCCAGCGGTGGCGGAGCCGGTAGCTATAGCGGTCTGATCCAGAGTATGTATACGGAGAAGCCGGTGGGTATATATGTCCAGGATGAAAATGAAGGTATAGGTGAATATGTTCCGATCACAACGATGTTCTTTGATTCGTATAAGAATGTAAATTTTAATAGTGTACACGGAAGTTTGTTTTTGGAATATGAGATAATTCCCGGATTAAAGCTGCGTGCTTCCGGTTTTGGTAGAAATACGTTCTCTAAGATGCAGGAATTTTACGGTAAAGCAACACGTTGGGGTAAAGGTGATGACGGACGCGCTGGGCTTCAGGATGTCCGAAGTACGTCCTTTACGCAGTCGAATACGCTGACCTATACAAGCAAGGTGGGAAACAGGTATCTGACAGCTATGCTTGGCCAAGAGATAAGTAATTATAAATCGGAAAGCGCTAGTATTCGTGTCTATGATTTTGAAGATGAAAGTACCGGCGTCTTTGATCTGGCAAAAGGTAACGTCGTGGATAAGCCCAGTACATATACATACGAGATCAGTAGATTGTCCTACTTTGGTCGTTTCAATTATAATATAGATTACAAATATTATTTCACCGCTACATTCCGTGCTGATGGTTCTTCCAATTTCGGAAGCGGTAACAGGTTTGGATATTTTCCTTCTGGAGCCTTTGCGTGGAAGATAAACAATGAAAAATTCCTTAAACATATAAAAGAGATCAGCAATTTAAGACTGCGGCTGAGCTACGGGTTAACAGGGAATGACCGGATGTCTTCCTATGCGGCACTGGCACGGTTAGGGATAAGTAATTATGCCAGCAATGGTACTCCTATTTTTGGTATGGCTCCGAGTCAGTCGCCGAATCCGAAGTTGAAGTGGGAAGCAACAGCGCAAACGAATATTGGTGTTGATTTTGGATTGTTCAACGAGCGTTTCACACTGACTGCTGACGCATATAAGAAAACAACACGTGATATGCTGCTGAGTACACCTATTCCTTCGCAAACGGGATATAGCAGACAGATGCAAAATATAGGCAGTATGGAGAATAAAGGTTTTGAAATTAGTTTGAAGAGTGAAAATATTAAGAAGAAGAATTTTAGTTGGTCGACGACCTTGAACTTTGATATGAACCGCAACAAGATCATATCATTAGGTGATGCGGAGTTCCTGCCGATTTCTATATCCGGAGGACACCTGACGGATGTTGGACGGGTAATTGTGGGGCAGCCTATTGGAACAGGTTTTGGATATGTGGCCGATGGCGTCTATCAATTCGATGATTTTATCGTTACGAACAGTGTGGGTGATCTGGCGGATATTAGCAATATTACAGAAAGGAACTTACATCTCTATCGGTATGAGCTCAAGGAGGAGGTGACCAGTATGGCAGGTGTTAGCGTACGTCCCGGCGATCGTAGATATCGCGATTTAAATGGTGATAATGTGATTAATGCAGAAGATAGACAGATTATTTCAGATAGTAACCCCGACTTCAATATCGGACTTTCAAACCAATTTAGCTACAAGCAATTTGATCTGAGCTTTTTCTTTGAGGGAGTCTTTGGTAAGGATATTATGAATGCGTTTATCTATAGGACGGGAGCAGGAGCGACAGGCTCCGCACCAACATATAATCTTACGGAGGACTATTACTTTGGCCGTTGGACACCAGAAAATCCATCAAATACACATGCCGGTATTAAGAGTAATACGAATAATTTGGTTTCATCGTATTATGTCGAAGATGGTTCGTTTGTGCGGTTCAAAAACCTGTCTATCGGCTATACCTTCAATGCACCTTGGATGAAGAGAATGAGCATCAATCATCTGCGCCTTAACTTTACAGTTGACAATCTATATGTATGGACAGATTATAGTGGATTGGATCCCGATATAAGTAGCGCAACGCCATTAATGCGGGGATATGATCGCCTATCATACCCAAGGGCGAGAACTTACTTTTTAGGTTTAAATCTTGAATTTTAAATAGAACGATTATGAAACTATCCTATATATTATCAAGTACAGCAATCACACTTGCTATGGTTTTTACCTCATGTGAAGACTCGGGCTTTTTATCAGAGCCTCCTTATTCTTTCACGAGCCCGGAAAATTTTTATAAAACAGAGGGTGATCTGAAAATAGCCCTAGTAGGCTGTTACAGTACCATCAATACGAAAAACGTACCGGGTAATTATGTGCCCGACGGGACCTATGATAGGGGATTATTGTATATGTTGCAAGGTATTGATGAGATGGTGCCGAATACAACCGATGCATCAGGAGATTTTGTGCGGTTATCGTATACGCCGTCAGGTCCTTCGGGAGATTATTTGTCCGATTATTGGGCTGCATTTTTCGCCGGAATATCACGGTGCAATTTATTACTGGAGAAGGTCGACGAAGTGGATATGGATCCTGCTGTAAAAACACAGATTATAGGAGAAGCACGTTTTCTGCGGGCATTTTTCTATTACCATTTAGCCACGAGCTTTGGAGGAATTCCGGTTACGACCAGCTCGATTCCAGATAATGATGCTCCACGGGATAATATTGAAGTGGCTTTTTCTTTGATAATAGATGATCTGGAAATAGCCTATAATACCTTAAACGAGACAAGTATATATACAGGTGGAGCCAATAAGTGGACTGCCGGGGGGTACCTTGGAATCGTATATAATTATTTGGCAAGTTCGAAACGCTATGGAGTAGGTCAGTCTATACCTTTCGACCTTAATAGTTTTGATTGGGTCAATACCGATGAGATGAGTCAAAAAGCATTTCAGGTATTACAGGATGTCGTAAATAACAGCGGTTACACCTTGGTGAGCGGCGAAAAATACAGCCATTTGTTTAGAGAATCGACGAAGGCGGATCAATATAAAGAGTGTCTATTTATGGCCGAAAAAAGCAATGCGATAGCCAACGAATACACTGAATTGGTCCACTTCCCGATCCCGAACGGAAATAGAAATCTGTACGGAGGCGGATACGGCCGGTTGAGGCCGACACGAGAGCTTTATCTATCGTATAATGAGAATGATATTCGGAGAGATCACAACATCACGGGAAGCTATCCCAGTACCTCAACGGTGACAGAAGTCGTGGAAGGAGCCTCTTACTATGTACCAAGACCTGCCGGATCAAGCGTGACACGTGTGGAATGGTGTACTGGTAAATTCAGAATGCAGAATCCGGATGAAAAAATTATTCCAAACCATGCGACGTCAATAAACTTTCCTTTACTCCGGTTTGCAGATGTGTTGCTTCAATATGCAGAAGCGTTGTATTTCACGGGTGATGAAGGGGCGGCCCGTGTCGTGCTGACAGAGATAAGAACACGGATAGCCAAGCCGGAAACGGATGTGGAACTATTAAATACGGCATATTATAAGGCTGATTTTGTAGAAGAACTTTTGGATGAACGGAGAAGGGAATTGTGTTTCGAGTCAAAGAGAAGAATAGATTTGATTCGTTTTAACAAACTTGAAGATGCTTTGCTTTCTATTAATCCGAATGCCGGGAACTTAAATGAGCAGGTAATTGAAGTGCAAAATAATTACCAATATTTTAAAATATGGTTTCCGATTCCGTTGGATCAAATTGATGTCAATCAAAATTTGCTACCCAATAATTACGGATATTAAACAGCGAAAAGTAATGAAAGGGATCTTACTTCTTTTTCTGGCAATGTGGTGCTTGCAAACTACGATGGCACAATATATCCTCCGTGAAAATTTTGATTATCCACAGGGCCAGTTGGCCGGTAATAATGGATGGAGACAAATTGATTCGAGCGATGCTCAGCCTATACAGGTAGCGGCTGGGGGACTACATTTGGACGGCTACGCGTTTTCTGATTCAGATGAAAAAGCTATCCGATTTAATCCGTCTATACAAAGCGCCGAAGCGTTATATCATAAGTTCTCTTCTCCGATTACGGCAGGGGCATTTTATCTATCTTTCTTGGTAAAAGTGGATAGGGCTACTTCTTTAAATAATGATCGTCCCGAGGACTTTATGTCTATTTCTTCTTCAACACGATATACCACCAGAGCGCGGTTGAGTGCGGTGGAAAGCACACCCGATACCTATAAATTTCGTTTAACCTGGGGCGCAGATAAGCGAGAGTACAGGGAGACTGATGATCTTACATATGGCACAACTTATCTTGTAGTATTAAAATACAATAGAAAAGAAGGACGTGATAATGATGAAATTAGCCTATACACATTTGACGATCTTGTTCCCCAAAAAGAGCCAGCTTCGGCTGCTATCGCACCATTTGGGTATACAGGTGATATAGACCCAGGTAGCGTTAATTTAAGCCAACTCAATGCGAGGACAACAAAAGCGGCACAGGATATCACAATTGATGGTATGATAGCGGGGAATTCCTGGTCTGCCATTGTCGGGAGCGGCGTAGATGTAATCACTTTTCATGTGGGAGAGACGGCTGATAAGAAGCGGGGAAATGTCGGTTTCTTGCATTCTATCAATATGACGGCGCCGATAGATAGTTTCGTCACTTTGATCAAACCCAAGTTGTGGAGAGTCGGGCGTTATAATGATGCATTTCTGCTTTATCACCGATTGAAAAATCTAGGGGTCGAAAGGCAACTTTTGGTGTTGAGTGATTTAAGAACGGAGCAGCCCTATCGCGATATTTATCATAAGTACGGATACGGTGCGATGACAGATTCTATTATCCACCATACGCAGGCTTTGGGCCTGGATTACGAATTTGATATCTTTAATGAACCCAACCGACAAAAAGATTTTGAACTGTCCCGCTTTATGACGGAGATATGGAATCCGGCCTATCGTGCAATTAAGAAAGCACTCCCACATGCAGTAATCCATGGTCCCGCCATTTCGATTAGTTCTGTCAATGATCCCATAGCAGATTCGCTGTTGATGTTTCAGTTTATTGATACGGCAATTGCTCATCATACTTTACCCGATTATATCAATTGGCATATTCAGATCGGCTATAACATTGCAGACTGGCATATGGATTATACGGAGAAAATTAAGAAACATATCGAATCCAAAGGACAATCTATTTTAGGAACGGTAGTGGGTGAGACCGTAAGGCCGGGTAGCGAGCGCAATACCAGCCCTGCTAAGTTGGTTGATGTTTTTGCAGCAGCAGAGGTCGGCAACATACCCCAGATACATGCAGCATGGAGCTCATCCCGTGTATATGGCGTATCTACATCTATTCCACCCGTGCTGTGTGGTATCCTCACAGATAGTACAGGCACCGGGCGGAGGGGAGCTTGGTGGACTTACCGTTTTTTTGCAGATACCGATGGCCGCCGTATAGCCTGCGAAGAAAGCCCGACAGGATCAGAAGCATTTGTCGGAATCGCATTTAAAGACGAGGACAAAAAGGTCGTAAGGGCTCTTGTTGGGTTAAGAGATACGAAGGTTAAACAAAAAGGGGAGATCGTTTTCCGACATTTAAATACGGTGCCCTATATCGCCCAAGAAGGAAAAGTCCATCTCAAGATGTGGTACAACGATCAGACGGAACACAATGTAGAGGCGTTTGGTTCTGAATCGCTACCGCTTATTGCAGATGAATGGATTGATATTACAGATAATAAGATAACGATTCCTGTGACGATCGATGAATGGGATGCGGTTTTGATCGAATTGTCACAGCCCGATAGCATATAGAACAACAATTATAATGGAACAGACATACAAGAAGATTGACTAAATATGATACACATGAAAAGATTATCACTTCTATTTTGCATTGTGCTGTGCGCACAATTTGCATCTGCACAATTGATACTTAAAGAAAATTTTGATTATTCTTTAGGAAATATTACGGATAATGATACTTGGACTCCCTATGCGGCAGCGGGTTCGGAGCCTGTACAAGTAGTTGAAGGAGGTTTGAAGTTCGAGGGATACAACTTTACGGATACCGACGGAAAAGCAGTACGGTTGAATCCGAGCAAACAAGCAACGGAGGATGTATATACCAAGTTTTCTTCCTCGGTAACCACTGGATCACTTTATCTTTCCTTTTTATTGAAGGTGGATGAGACAACGCCCGCAACGAACACAAACCCAACGGATTTTCTGAATCTGGCATCTTCTACCCGGAATACGACGAGAGGAAGGCTCGCGGCTATAGAAACATCGCCCACTAGCTATAAACTTCGTCTTATTTGGGGAGCAACGAGTTCACAAAACCGGGAAACGACCAGGACATTTAATTATGGGGAAACTTATCTTGTTGTTTTAAAATATGAGCGAGTTTCCGGATCAGATAATGACTTAGTTAGTCTGTATGTGTTTGATAGCGCACCTTCATCGACAGAACCGACGACTGCTGATATCGCGCCATTTGGTTACACAGGAGATATTGACCCGACTTATGTGAATCTACAGCAACTCGGCCCTTCTGGTTCGCCTACGGCTACTACTCCTCAGAATATCACAATTGATGGCATGGTGGCCGGTACTTCGTGGTCTGATGCCTTTAAAGAAGGGCAGCCTGTCCAGAATTTTGATAATATGACAATAGAAATGGGATCTGATCCTATTGTTTTGAATGCAGCTGTTATTAGTGGTAACCCTGTTACTTACACCATTGAGGCGGGAAAAGAAGATATCGCCACCCTCGCCGGTAATGTGTTGACGATAGTTGGTATGGGTGTAGCTAAAATTACGGCAACGGCGGCGGGTACAGCCGACTATATGGAAGCCGAGAAGACAATTACACTACGAGTTGTGGCAAGTTATGACTGGTTACACGCACCGGCTATTACCGTCGAAGGAAGTAGTTTCAGAGTCGTAGGTCCGGGGGCGGATAGGTTTACCAAACTTTACGTGAATGATGAAGAAGGTTCTGATTTAACTGATATTGTCGGCGAGGTAAATCTCAAAGCATCCACGGTAGATGGTTCGGAAGTCATCCGATTAAAATTAAGTAGATAATAATAAATAGCTTAACAGAACGATACGATGAGAACAATAACAAATATTCTTTTGGCAACGCTTGTGATTATAGGATTTGCCTCGTGCGATAAAGATACGTCTATAGCGGAACTGACATTGGATAGCTCAAGTTTAGCCATAGATAAGGGAGAGATCGCTAAAATTACTGTTGAAACAGGAAATGGCAAGTATAAAGCAATATCCTCGAATAATTTGGTAGCAAAAGTCGCAGTCTCCGGAACTACAATTGCTATTCTAGGTGTAGAGGGAGGTGTAGCGCGGGTGACGATAACTGATGAACAAGGTAAAGAGAAAACGATCGATGTAACAGTGTCGTACAAAGTTCCGGGTGGTAGTACATTTATATGGAACAAGGAAAGTACGGAATTTGATAAAGCCGGAACCTATGGGATTTCTATTTTGAGCAGTAGCGTTGCACTCACAGATTTCAATGTGCCCAAACAATTTGTGTTGTCTTGGGATGGAGGGATGACGGAAGGTGAAAAGACGAACGGACAGCTGGTCATTGCAGAGCCAGGTCTAGAAGTGAAGTCAATTGCATTAAGTTCTATACAAGTCGTGTTGTCTACGGAGGCACGTGGTTATGTAGTCTTCAATGATGGTACACGACGAGGAGAATTGCTCTTTTCTAAATAAACAAGTATAGGGATTAATAATCAACATATCATATAAAGAACAAAATGAGGAAGTTAGCGAATATATTGATAATAATATTTGTAGCGATAGGGACTATTGCCTGCAAAGATGAGCAGGCTCTGGTGCAAGATTTAGTTTTAAGCGAAACGACCCTAACACTGAAGAAAGAAGGGTCGACGGTAATTACTATCGATAACGGGAATGGGTCATATAAGGTTAATATGTCTAACGCAAAGATTGCCAAAGCTGTTTTGTCCGGCAATACCGTGACGATATATGCTGTGCGTGTGGGAACCGCAACAATTACCCTATCCGATGGTAGAAATCAGTCTGTCGTTATTACGGTCAGAGTCTCCCATGATGTCGATGAGGCGAATATGATATCGTTCAATGCGGCGGATACGGACGGACCGAAGGAAGGTAATGTCGGATTTCTGCACTCTATCAACATGGTTGCGCCTGTAGATAGCTTTGTAACATTGATCAAACCTAAGTTATGGCGGTTAGGGCGATATAACGACGCCTTTAGTCTATCTACCCGGCTAAAAAATCTAGGTATAGAACGGCAGCTATTAGCTCTTAGTGACTTGAGAACCGAGAATCCCTACCGTACTATTTTTCAGAATCAGGGTTACGGTCCAATGACGACTGCGGTTGTCGAAGATGTGGAAGCCTTAGGTTTGGATTTTGAATATGATCTATACAATGAGCCTAACCGAATGGCCGATTTTGATCTTGAAACGTTTATGGAAGATTTATGGATACCGGCCTACCGTGCTGTCAGAGCTGCTAATCCTAATGCAAAAATCCATGGGCCATCTACCTCAATCAATTCATTTGGTACTCCTCAGGCCGATTCGCTGGTTATGTTTCAGTTCTTAGATCTGGCTATAGCGAGTAATACTGTTCCTGATTATGTCAATTGGCATCTCCAGATTGGGTACAATATGGCAGATTGGCATAAGGTGTATGCGGACAAAATTAAAGACTATCTCAGCGCGCGAGGACACACTATTTTAGGGGCAGTAGTTGGAGAGACCATAAGGACAGGAGACGAGCGAAATACCAGCCCGGGTGTATTGGTAGATATGTTTGCTTCTGCTGAAGTGAGTAAAATTCCGCAAATTCACGCGGCTTGGAGCTCTACCCCAGTATATGGCGTTTCGACATCTATCCCACCTGTATTGTGTGGGATTCTGACAGGTACTACCGGTGAGGGGAGAAGGGGAGCGTGGTGGACTTATCGCTTCTTTGCCGATACGGAAGGGCTTCGGATAACGTGTGAAGAAACCCCAACGGGTTCCAAAAATCTTACCGGGTTGGCATACAAAGATGAAAGCAAAGGAGTCTTAAGATCATTGGTCGGACTGAGAGATACGAAGAAGCAACAGAAAACATTGATAACATTCAATAATCTAAATACCGCACCATACATTTCTACCAACGGCTTGACGCGGATAAAGATGTGGTACAATTACCAGACAGAACATGCCGTGGAATGGTATGGTTCCGAGTCGTTACCACTGATTATGAATGAAATTGTCGAAATTATAGATAATAAGATCGAAATCCCGGTTACCATTGATGAATGGGATGCCGTTTTGATCGAGTTGTCAGCACCATAGTAAAAATAGATTTAATATTTGTCAATTTAAAATAAAGTTACATTCAGATCCATGAAAAAAAAAGTTGCCGTTTCGTTTTTTATCCTTGTGAGCATATGCGTCCGGATGGGTATTGCGCAAGATATTCCCAATATTTCAGGTACCTATAAGCCCTCAAACAAAAAGGTATATAAGAAGGGTTGGATTGATTTTAATAAGAATGGCCGGATGGATGTGTATGAAAATCCGGCGGCCGATATTGACGATCGTATAGCAGACTTGATTAGCCAAATGACATTGGAGGAGAAGACTAATCAGATGGTAACGTTATACGGTTATGGTCGAGTGCTGGAAGATGCACTTCCCACTCCAGTATGGAAGAACAGGTTATGGAAGGATGGTATCGGAGCGATCGACGAGCACCTCAATGGCTTTGTCCAGTGGGGACTACCTCCTTCAGACCATCCCTTTGTATGGCCGGCATCACGTCATGCCTGGGCATTGAATGAAGTACAACGTTTTTTTGTCGAAGAGACCAGATTGGGGATTCCGGTGGATTTTACCAACGAAGGTATCAGAGGGGTTGAGAGCTTCAAGGCAACTAATTTTCCCACACAGTTGGGGTTGGGGCATACATGGAATAGAAGCCTGATCGAAAAAGTCGGCTATATCACAGGGCGTGAGGGTAGGTTGCTTGGATATACCAATATCTATTCACCTATACTTGATGTAGGACGTGATCAGCGCTGGGGACGTTATGAAGAGGTCTACGGAGAGAGTCCGTACTTAGTAGCAGAACTGGGTATAGCTATGGTAAAAGGTCTGCAACGTGATTTTCAGGTTGCTGCTACAGGAAAACATTTTGCAGCTTATAGCAACAACAAAGGGGGGCGTGAGGGTATGTCTCGTGTAGACCCCCAAATGTCCCCCCGCGAAGTGGAAAACGTACACATGTATCCTTGGTATCGGGTGATTAAAGAATCGGGTATGCTGGGTGTAATGAGTTCTTATAATGATTATGATGGCTTCCCAATTCAAAGCAGTCACTATTGGCTTACCGAGCGATTAAGAAACCAAATGGGCTTTAAAGGGTATGTGGTATCCGATAGTGATGCGGTAGAGTATCTGTATTCCAAGCACAAAACCGCTACAGATATGAAGGAGGCTGTGCGCCAGTCGGTTCTGGCAGGATTAAATGTACGGTGTACGTTTCGTTCGCCCGACTCCTACGTTTTGCCCCTGCGAGATTTGGTGAACGAAGGTGC
The DNA here is from genome assembly GCA_040392845.1 of Sphingobacterium sp. Taxonomy (GTDB): domain Bacteria; phylum Bacteroidota; class Bacteroidia; order Sphingobacteriales; family Sphingobacteriaceae; genus Sphingobacterium. The sequence goes on from JBEBVG010000066.1 coordinate 14,322, forward strand.
TATCGACATGACCATAATTGATGAAAGAGTAGCCGATGTTCTACGTGTAAAATTTTTGATTGGCTTATTTGACCAACCTTATCAGGTTGACCTGAAGGCGGCAGATGCTGAAGTAAACAGTCTGGAAAATCAGGAAGTCTCCCTACAGGTGTCACGGGAGAGTTTGGTTCTTTTAAAGAACCAAAATAATATGCTTCCACTGGATGTGAAGAAAGTTCAAAATATCGCTGTAATAGGACCAAATGCTGATGACGATTCGTACGCACTGACACACTATGGACCCCTGGCAGTTGATGTAGTGACCGTTTTGGAAGGAATACGTCAGAAAGCCGGTGCAACTGTCAATGTCTCCTATTCGAAAGGATGTGATATTGTAGATAAAAATTGGCCTGACTCTGAAATAGTTGATTATCCTTTAACGGATGAAGAACAAGCGGATATAGATAAAGCGGTGGCGGATGCAAAGAAAAGTGACCTAGCGGTCGTCGTATTAGGTGGTAACGGACGGACTTCGGGAGAAAATAAGTCCCGGTCATCACTAGACCTTCCCGGAAGGCAGCTTGATTTGTTGAAAGCGATCTACGCAACTGGAAAACCGGTTGTCCTGGTGTTGATAAACGGACGTCCACTATCCATCAATTGGGCAGACCGGAACATTCCGGCAATTTTGGAGACTTGGTATCCGGGTTCTCAGGGAGGTACCGCAGTAGCGGATGTACTCTTTGGTGACTATAACCCCGGAGGGAAGCTTACGGTAACCTTTCCCAAAACTGTAGGCCAGATACCGATGAACTTTCCATTCAAACCGGCTTCCCAAGTGGGTACAGGGACGACAATCGGTTTGGAAGGCAATCAGAGCCTTATCAACGGCGTGCTTTATCCGTTCGGATACGGATTAAGTTATACCTCATTTCATTATTCAGATCTGAAACTGTCGGCAACGGAAATTTCAGATAAGGAAAATATCACCGTTACGCTTAAGGTAAAGAATACAGGTAAGTACGCCGGCGATGAGGTCGTACAGCTCTATACGCGTGATATCTTGAGTTCTGTGACGACTTACGAGAAAAACCTGAGAGGGTTTGAAAGGATACATCTCCAGCCAAATGAAGAGAAGGAACTTGCATTTATGTTAAAGCCCGAGGACCTTATGCTTCTTAATGACAATAAAGAATGGATAGTGGAGCCGGGTGAATTCAAAGTAATGATAGGAGCTTCTTCAGAAGATATCCGGTTGAGTGAATCGTTTTACGTCTTGGGAGATGGTTTCGATATCAATAGTATCAAGACAAAGGAGTTGGTTGTCTCCAATCCTCAGTCGTCTACCGGACTGAATGTCCTGGACGGAAAGTTGGATACATATTGGGTCGGGAATAGGGGATATACCCTTACCTTCCCATTGGATAATGAGCGAGTCATGCGTAATATAGGTATCCAATGGGGAGACAGGACCGATCGTGATGCCGTATTCGAGATCCAGATTTCAAGTGGTGGTGGTCAGTTTTTGACAGTTTATAAGGGATCGCCGCAGTATATAGAAAAATTGAATAATTATCAATTTCGAGAGTCCACTGGAACGGATCTGCGTATTCGGGTTGTCTCCGGGAATATCGAAATAGCTGAAATAAATCTTTTATAAATAGGTAAATCATGAAAAGAATAAGTTTAATTGCCGGTATTGTCTTCTTCACGTTAATGAGTTCCAGCGCTTGTAGCCCGGATCATGTTGAACCGCCAAAGGATAAGGAGCCGGTGGAAGAAAATAAAGAAGAGGATGAAGACACACAGACGGTATTCGCCCCTCTCTATTTCTCTTTTGACAAAGGGGGAAGCGAGACGGTGAAGGTTTATGTGCAGATTGTAGATTCCTTGTATTCCATGTTTCGCGTTGTACATGAAGTTAATGTAGATCATTTTAAAAACCTTTGGCGAATTAAAGAAAGTCATATATGCGAGTATAAGGATGATAAGATGGTCGAATTATACCCGATACTCACAGGTGGCGAAAATGAATTTGTTTGGTATTCAGCTCGTGCAAATGTCTCGGAGGCCACAGGTGGATATCATGGAAATGAGCGAATTGATATTGA
>JBEBVG010000067.1:0-15728 GCA_040392845.1 Sphingobacterium sp.
CGAACTTCAAATGCTGGAGCAACATCGTTGTCTTACCTGCCCCACGCAAACCCCTGATGGCGAGCATACGGCTCTCCCAAGGTAATTTATGATAAAGAAAGCGATAAAAATCCCCTTGCACTTCCTGTATCAGCGACTCTTGATATTCTAGCAGCGTTTCCATTATTGCCTTGTATTTACTACAAAAGTAAGCAACAATTGACTTGAATACAAGTCAATCATACAAAAATATTGACTTGAAATTAAGGCGTTCTAAGATTATGGTGTTTAATCATACTCTCTCCTATCGTAAATATACCTCAATGTATGAACACGATCCGGCTCGGAACATTCGCCCCGGAAGAAGTCAATAAGATATTTGATCGGTATATCAACCGGTATCTCGGCATACAGGCGGTTGAGATTCGGGAAAATGCACTTGTCGCCACTATGCCCATCACGGACAAAGTGAGGCAGCCTTTCGGTATCTTACAAGGCGGAGTATCGGTGGTGCTGGCTGAATCGGTGGGTTTGTCCATCGGGGTATTACACCCTTGCTACCCAATCAACGCCAAAGCAATCATCAGATAGGACTTTGTCATTCCTTTACTTGTTTAGACCATTCCACAAGACTTTGGTATCCTTTTTTCAAGATCCCCAAATCGGAGTCTACGGCAATACAGCTGTATCCCATGTTTTTTAGATATTCAAAATCATTCCTGTTACGCATTAGAATACCGGCGTTCTTGCCGTGCCGTCGGACTGATTCGGCAACCGCCAGCAAGGCATTGTCGTAATCCATTCCATTACCATCGGCAGGTTGATGACTAAGCGCTAGTTTAAGGTCTGCCGGTCCCACAAACAAAATATCCACCCCATCGACTGCGGCAATCTCTTTGGCATTTTCCACGCCTTCTGCATCTTCTATCTGCGCCATAAAAAAAGGTTTCACCGCACTTGGGTCCTGAGGTACATCCAACCCATAATTGTACGCCCGGATACTGGAAGAATAACCGCGTGCGCCATAAGGCGGATAACGCATAGCCTTTACACAATCCTCAGCCTGTCTCGCGTTAGATACATGCGGAAGCATGATCCCGTCTGCCCCCCTGTCGAGCACCCGGCCGATCATCTCGGGAAGAAGACCGGGAACACGTACAATCAATCTGGCCGACGTGCCCGACATCGCACGAAGTGTTTCCAGAAGCTGCTCCTCCGACCCGCTTCCATGCTCCATATCCAACAGAAACCAGTCAAAAGAAAACTGTGCAGCTACTTCGGCTACAACAGGAGAGCCCGAGCTCAACCAAGTTCCAAGCATTATCGGCTTCCTTAGAAATTCATCTCTATTCTTCATAATGATGCAATCGTTTTATTTCCCTTTAAGCCTTCCATTGCACTTTCAATGCGTTCTAAAGTAAAGCTCTTCAGATTTGTCTGTTTGGGGTTATTTAAAAAAAACACCTCAGATTTATCAAAATAGTTGCCCTTCACCCGTATCACGGACTTGAAGATAATATTCCGCAGCAGGTGTAGCCAAAAACGTTGTTCATAATTCGCCGGAAATGCTTTTTCTTTCTTATATCCCTGCATTGCCGAAAGCACAACCTCTCCGGAATGAAAACAGCCCAGCAGAGCCAAATCGTCCATAGGATCTCCCGAAATGGCATCGTCCCAATCGATGACTGCGCTCACCTCGTTATTCTCTCCCAGCACATTCCATAAGGCAAGATCTTTGTGTACCAGACAGCCCTCATCAAGCTGAAGCAGTGGAAAAAACTCTTCGACCAGAGCTTTAAGCTCATTGGCTTTCGTCTTTTGGATAAAACCTGATCTGGTCAGGTACTCAAGATGTACATCCCAATTCAACAAAAAATATTTCGAATATGTATCGTGAAACCCTTCCAACTTACTTTCTTTCGTCAATATTTCAGGATTAAAAAGTCCAAATTTATCCGGGCGAATAGATTGCCAACGAGCAATATATTGCCCGATGGTTTCGGCAATGTAGATAATGTCCAGCTCTCCTCTTTTTTCAGCTATATTGAGGTCTTCCTGTTCGAGACATTCCATAATCTGTATCGCAAAAGGCACCTGACTTCGTGTGGCGTCTGTCAGGTATATGTAAGGAACCGGTACTCCGACATCTCTTACCCGATGGATGATTTCCGATTCTACAGACATATAGTTATCTCTCTCCGGCCCATTTTCCAAACGGACAAAGTATTTGGTCTGACCTTGAAACAGAAAATACGTAATATGATTCCCCTGCCCTCCGGCCGGAGCTATGGTGATGTCCGATTTGCCAAAATGTGTTTTAAGGTAGAAAACGAGCTTTTGTTCTATTTCCACATGCGTGTCATCAGGAGAGGCTTGCGTATTTGCCGCCGTGTGCGGCCGGTCGGATTTCCAATAATAAATCGATTCCCTGGTTGCCATATAATAATTTGGTGAAGTTCTTTATTTTAAATGAATAGATGTTGTTTCTGTCTGTTCGGTTTTCCTGGTCTTTTCATTTTGCTGTGGGGCGGTTTTCCACCGCCAGTAAGCGGCCAGTAATCCGCCGATCAAAGTCTGCATGACGCTGCTGAAAACGGCCGGTACAGCCGCCAACGGTTCCATCGGAAAGTTACGCTTAGCCAGCACCGCTGCAAGCCCCCCGTTCTGCATACCGATTTCAATGGAAACCGTACGAGCAATCATATCATCGTAACGGAATATACGGGCAACAATATACCCCAATACAAATCCAATAATATGCAGCAAACCCGCAGCAATAAATAGTGTAAAAAGATTGGAGGCAACGGTTTCGGCGCTCTGTGCCACAATGCTGCCAGCGATAAACACGATCGCCCATACAGAGATTACAGGACCTGCCAACACCACTTTCTTCCCTATGTCTGGAAACTTATAATTGATGAACACTCCCAAAGCCACAGGCACCAATACCACCTGCACCGTCGTGTAGAAGAGTCCCCAGGCATCCACTGGCACATAAGTACCAGCCAGCGCCTGGGTCAGCAATGGAGTTGTGATGATTGCCAGCATCGTGGAAACCGTTGTCATGATGATGGATAAGGCAAGATGGCCTCGCGCCAGGTAAGTGATGACATTGGAAGCAGTGCCACCGGGACAACACCCGACGATAATAAGTCCTACGGCCAATGCAGGCTCCAGATCCAATAATCTGCTGATCCCAAAGGCAGACAAAGGCAACACAGTGTACTGTAGAACTGCACCCAACACTACAGCACCCGGCATTCTGGTGATTTCTTTAAAATCATCGACATGCAAGGTCAATCCCATACCCAGCATGACCAGTGCCAAAGCACCTACCATCCAGTTGCCCGAAAACCACTGAAAAGCTGGGGGATATAGATACCCCAAAAGTGAGCTACCGATGATCCATATAGGGTAAAGGTTGACGAAAATGTTTAATGCTTTTTTCAAGGTTGAAAATTTCAATTAATCGATATAAGTTTAAATGTAAGTATATTCAGGCCACCCCAACATATTGCCTTGCTGTAAAATGGTACGTTCCTGAACCAACCAAGACCTCAACATTTTCACCTACCTAATTCGGGGTGCCCACCGCTTTCATATTTACTCCATTTGCCTATACTTTACCCAACATAGTACTCGGAAGGACAACAGTTGCCGTAGCATTAGGCGACACGACGACAAAAAGCCAGAAGTGTCGATCTTGCAGCTCCCATATAAGGTATGATTCAAGGAGACAGTCTTTAAGAAGATAAAAAGCAATTATAGAGTTTTGTAATACAGATATATATCATCAATTAGAATTGTCATATCATTAGCTAAATTTGATTCATTCGGAACATCAGGATCAGGTTTCAAGGGGCTGTTACTAACACAATGTGGATATATAATCATTTCTTTCAAAGTGCTTAGATTTCCACTAGCCCAACCTAAATAATTTTCATCGAAATAAAACTCTAGTTCCTGCCATGCACCCGCTCCGGTATAATCAGCTTTTGCCAATGTAGATGCGCCATTTGAACATATAAATTTAACAACGACAGGTCCGTTAGTTGATTTGGAAACTTTAAGAGTGAGCTTTTCAGCTTTCGACAAATCATACAGTTCCAAACCGTATTGATTGTATTGGGTAAAAAAGTTCGGCCAATATATCCCGGTCCAAGCCTGACCATCGAATGCTTTAACGAATTTGAAACATTTAGTACTTTTGTTAACTCCCGAAAAATCACTATTTGTAGCGTTATTAATAACTACCCAATCTTCTACAGTGCCATAAAAATGACCATTAGCTGATTTATTTGCGTACCACCAGCCAATATTTTTAGCTAATTCACCATTATATATCAATTTTATGTGACTAGGTAGTGTCACTTCAAACTGGACTTGATACAAAATTTGACCATCGGTTTCAATAATTCCATCCTCAGGTATTGGTACGGTACCTTCCGAAACAAACTTTCCCAGAGAATTATAATATCCTTGAACTATTTTAGTCGGAACAATCCCATCAAATTCAAACTTGGCCTTATCAGTCGCATAAAGGAGCAGATTATCGCTATGAGCAATCAAGAAACCCAATGCCTCGTCATTTGTCGAAAAGGTAATGTATTGATCCTTTTCGACCGTAACCCTATCGCTAACTGTCTGCTGAGCATTATCAGAACTGACATTGAAAGCTATTATATTGTCTTTTTCAACGGCCAATCCTGCACCGACAGCAATCAACCCCTTCAGAACACGAGCAGTTTTTTCAGTGTGGGCACGTTCTTGAAGTTCGGGAGTATATATTCCGTAATCTATGTCATTAACTCTACTTGTCGCCAAATCGTAGATATTATATCCGGCACCTAAAGAAGCTGCTTTTAAAATCATACTAGGTGTATTCGAGTATATTCCCTTGTTTTCTGCTATTAAAGCGTAATTGGCATTTATAGAATAAACATTTACTTCACTTTCCAATTCATCCAAGACATTGCTATATAGATTAACAGACACCCAATCTATTCCTCCTAGATTAAAAATGTCTTCAGGAGTTGCATTTGGTGCTTCAGGGAATGCCCCCCCCATACCAGCACCACGCGCAACGTTTACACGTGTGGCAATCTTGTAACTACTATTTTTTATTGCCATACCCACTGCATCCAAAGAGTTTCGAGTCATTTCCCATGCTTTATCTTTACTTAATTTTGAACCATCAGTATACTTATAGTCTCTTTCATCAAGCTTTCTTACAAAAGCATCCGGTTCTACATGTACCTGTGCTGATATTATTGGACTTTTATTACCATTAAAGTAATCCCAATAACGAATATGATTAAAGAGCGTTGTAACAGCTTTCGTTTCCCGCTTTAGCAGCCACTCGTTATCAATAAGGAGTGCATAACGAACACCTCTACAAGGAACCTCTTCTCCATCTTGATTTCTGGATAGCCGCAATCCCTCTCGGTTAAGAACATAATCAGGAACGTAATGTGAAAAAGCCTCTCCGCTTACATTTGTGCTATACCAAAGAAGGTCAATTCTAATATTGTACTTATTTGCAAGTTCCATAATATAGTCAACTAACCCAAATTCATATTTATCTTCTTCTCGTTCGATTGCTTTCCACCACATGGGGATCTGCAAACAATTCACATTTAGCTTTTTAGCGGCATCAAAGTACCGATCCAGTTTCGTATAATCTATCTTCTCACAATTTATCAAGGCATCGATAGGTAATCTTGCGCCGAACATAGGAAAAGAAATCCCTTTTACGTCGAGAGCAACCCATGTACCATAATTATTTATTTTGCTAATTTCGACATTAGGCATTATTGGTTCAGGAAATTCACCTCCCTTCGTCATTGGAATAGGTTCTAAATCCAACCTACATGAAACGGTCAAAATAAACATTGCTGCTAGAAAAAAAATATTCTTTTTCATAATAATTTTAGTATTTTTAGAAAAATCAATAACCCTTTATTGTTTAAATGCATTCCTATTCTTCGATAGTAAATATTTACCAGTTCAAAGAACTTCTCGTGGATAAAACTCACCTGTTTTTATGAGGTCGCTGTCGAATCAAGTTTGCAAAACGTGCTTGCATTTTTAGTCTTTGCGAACTATCTGCGATTAAGTATCGATGAAAACCTTCGTCAGAAGCTGTAAAAGTTGAACCTCCAAGTGAATCAATGGAAATTATTCCATACGCCGACTCGCTGAAATATTCTTTATTTCCTTCAGCCACACAAAGTACCGCTGTCAAATCCCATGTAGGTCGGTTGTATGGCATTTTTTGATAACTCTCATACGCAATCCTCAATGGATGCGATTCCGTGTAAGCCAAGTCTTTAGAAATAACTTCCCCCGGAAAAAGTACCGAAGCCCCAACTTCATACGGACTAACTACAATTTCAGTTGGCCATCGGGCAAATAAATTTTGTGATGCTCCAAGATCGTTTATAATATTATACTCATAGGGATTCATACCATTAAAATTTCCACCCATAAGGCTGAGATACTTCACCTTCTTTTCTATCAATTCTTTTCCGGTCATCGAGGAAATAGAATCCGCCACAGAATCCATCAAACGGGACAGATTGGTCAAGAAACCGACGCTAATGATCACAACCGAGCTATCGGGCTGCGCGGACAATACTTTCCGGTAAAATGTGACCGATTCCGAGAGCTTCTCATAATCCGAAACCGAACCTTGGAACGCTTCACCTTGTAAATCCCGATATTTGTAAACGAGCTCGCAGAAATTAGTCGGCGTAGGATCATCGATCCCATCCCTCACTACAGCAATAGGAATATCAGGATATCCATACCACGTATTCATTATGTCGATGAACTGTGCGGCATATTGGTTATCCTTATTTACTGAAATCCCCAATATATCCACCATTCCCATATTTTGATATTTGTAAAGCATATCCAGCGCCAATGCATCATCGATGTCATTACCCATATCGGTCTCGAAAATGACTCTCTGAGCTTGTGATTGCTCTACTATAGGTAGCGTACAGGATGACGATGCCAGACCAATCACGCACGCTGTTATAATTCCTCTCATGATATATCCCCCCTATTCTGAAACTTTGATGTCATCGACATATACAACCATATCTGTTTTTAAGTGTTTCGAGCTATTATCTACCGCATGCACATACACTGTGATGTACGCAAAATCACTAAGCGTATTGACGGAAGACCCTTTTTGCTTGTCTGAAATATTGAAATTTACAGTTTCCCATCTCCCTTTACCTGTATAATGTGATCTGAGAATGATTTTTTCAGTCCGCTTTTTGTTTTCTAACTCAACGATTACGGGACCATCAATTTCTTTCTTCATTTGCAAACTGACATGATTTACACCTTCCAGTGAGGGGAATGTGCGGTTGATATCTGTAGGCCACACTATGTTTTCAAAACCGACGTTATCCTTAGCATTATATGCCCTTCTGAATTTGATGCAGAAAGGCGATTCGTTTAACGTATCCTTATCGGGATTCCGGAAATTACCATCCACGATAGACGTAATAGCTTTCCCATGCAGGTGTCCATTTTGTTCACTGTTTTTGACAACCCATGTACGATAAGACCTTTCTCCGTCATAGAGCAGACGGTACTTCCTTTCGACAAGTTCCGGACGAGCCTCTACAATAAGCTTTCGCAAAAAACTATTTTTACTTTTTACTGTCCCTGCAAGGATATCTTCTTCCGTAAATCGACTTAAATAGATATGTCCTTTTTCATCTCGATCGTAGTCGTAAGAGATAAATATCGAACCATCTTTACTCTGAAACCCGTCAGGGTAGGCGACTCCGGTACGCTCATCAAGTAACAAGCCTCCTTCCCATGTCTTGCCATTATCTTCAGAAAGAAATGCTGTTATATTTTTACGTTGCCATCCTTCAGCAGGCGTATCTATTGCACCATTTTTCACCAGTAAAATACGCCCTGAATCCAATCTACGTATAAAGTGTCGTGAATTTACAGACGGCAGATAAGGTTCTGACTTTTCCCACGTAATTCCTCCATCATACGACAATGTCTTGTATATGTATCCTTTTCCCCGAGAAGTGACCATCAGTGTATCTCCGTCTAACTCAGTTACCATAGATTCAAGAAAGTCTATGCCATCATAGTTTATTTTTGCAGGAACAAATTGCCATCCGTAACCTTGTTCATTAGATATCAAGAAGTTTCCACAACGCAAATGATCGTATTCATAGTGCGTAATGCGATAAGGAGAAGGGTCGATGCTGTTACGCTTATTGTTCACAATAATGTTTCTAGGCAGGAAGTAAGTCGGCAACACCCACCTTCCATCGCGTAATACCGTCGGCTTATTCAAATTATATCCTGGTCCTAAATACTTCGGGATACTCCATTCAGGATTTTCGTCATCCGGGTTAGAACACTTAGTCTGCCAAATACCTCCCCTTCCATCAGTGTGCATTGATTGACTAAAGAAAAGATATACCTCTCCTGTAGGAGAAGTCCAAATACTGGATATCAATGCACATCTGTCCTCATCCAGTTCTTGGTCATGCGGATCAATAACCATTTTTGTATCACTCCAAGTCGTGCCATTATCATCACTGTACAAACATTGGATATAGGCCATTCGACTGTCACCTCCCCCGAAAAATGCACACCAAATACGCCCTTTAGGTGTTTGGGTAATCCCCATTGTCATTGCATAATCGAGATTTTCCATCAAGTATTTTCCAGCCGGTGTCGTATTTATTATTGGTGTCTGCATAGCCGGATCATGGTGAAAATTTTGAGCTATGGTGAAGAAAGGAATGACCGTGAAAATAAGAACTCTTATTGCTTTCATATCTATTTCTGTAAATTATTGAAAAATGCTTCTATAGCCTCTTTATTTACCACTTTTATCGTCATCAAGTCCGTGGTTTTCGTTGTAAACAGGCTACCGAAACCATAAAATTCATCATCTGGATCTACCATACTCTCTAGCTGGTTCGATGAAATGAAGTTGTCATTCATACTTGGGATATTAGAAAAATTGCCAAGGAAATAGTTGCCTGTCACAGAATAATTAGTCATACCACCCATTTGGAAAGTAAACGGCTCTTCAACAATACAGATATTATTTTTCAGCTTCAGAAGATCACCGTAGCCTCCCCAATTCCATGTGCTGATAAATTTACGGTTTGAATTCTGGAGAACCTTTGGAGAATAGATCACATTTTTCTCGATCGTTGTATTTGTTATCGGCCCATTCAGCGATATCGTTCCGCGTGTGATATCCGAATCCGGATAACGACCGTCATCCAAACTAATATTGTAACGTACAACCGAGCCTTCATTGCCTATATTGTCATTCGTCCCGGTTGATTCACCTTTATTGCATACCAATACGAAACCTCCAGAATTATTATGACTGTAGTTATATTGTATTATAGTATTCTTACAATTAAAGTCCGCATCATATCCTTGTCCATCGACTTTGTACGCTTTATGGTCACTAACTTCATTGAACTGAATGACCGTATTATCTGAACTCCAAGGCCAGATACCGACAGCTGCTTCATCGACCGGAGAGTTTAATATCTCATCCGAGCAATCCCTCATAAGATTATACTCTACGATGGCGCCGTCGCACCCGATAGGGACAATCCCATCTCCAGGAATGCCTTCGAGCAAATTATATCGAATGACGACGTTCTTGTTTGGATGCCAGTTATCCCGTTTAGTATATCCCCAAGATGTTATTCCATTGCGTTCGCAATTATATATATGGCAATTTTCAATAACAAGACCATCAAAAGTAGATATCACGTCTACTCCGCTGTTCGAAAAATAAATACCGCTACCCTCTCCTTTGCCTTTTTGTATATCTCCGTTCACGTCGTGCACAACGATAGAATTAATCACAATATCCTTACATACTCCGTAACTCTTACATTCGATAAAAAGTCCTTTACGGTATGCCAAAGGACTTTGTCCTTTATTACTGATCTCAATATTTTGAAAAGTTAAATAACTGGAATTATAGATCTTGACCGCATCTATACCTTTTCCATCACATTTTATATGAGGTTTATTTCCTGCTCCGTAAGCATCAACTAAGATTCTATTCTCTTTGGTTCCCTCGGCTTGAAAAGTCCATGTTTCCAAAAACACCGACCCTCGCTTAAGATACAATTTATCGCCAGCCAATAGCTTTTTAACCTTGCTCAGTGTCTTCCAAGGAGATGATTCGGATGTTCCCGAATTCAGATCACTACCGGCCTGTGAATCGATAAAAAAGATCCGGCCACCACTGTTTCCCAAATCAAAAGGTTCATTACCTTTATTCGAACAAGATAAAAACCCACATAACAAAGAGATAAAACTCAAAAAAATTATTTTTTTCATATTTATTATTCTATATTAACCAATCAATTCAAATGCGACTTGAAGCCTAGTAGTTACATTAACATTTAATATTCAGCACTTTCCCCCGCACTCCAGCCCCAACCTGGATTTTGGTAAATAGGAGATGTTGAATAATCGCCTTCACTAGATGTTATCAAAATGTGTTTTATTGCAATGGGGTCGAGATAATGTGCCATTTTCCAACGGTAGCCATTGTAAGCTATATTATTGCTCAATACATGATACGGAGCCAGATATTTGCTAAAAGTACGGCTAGATACATTCTCATTCTCCCTTAAAACAGCACTAAACCCAGGCAGGTTTTCAGCCATATAATCCCATAAATTAATACCCAAAACATGATATGGGGTATTAATCAGCTGATCCAACGATCTCCAACGACGTATATCGTCACCACGAACACTTTCAGCCATGAGCTCGCATCTCCGTTCGCGACGGATATTGAATAGTATCGGGTCAACTAATACTCCCCCAGAATATGCCCCCCAATCAGTTTCTGCTTCGATTGCCATATTTGTATTAGCAATCGTATGCTCGTAATTTTCATTCACTCTAGCCCGCCTACGGATGGCTTTCCAATATTGGTCAGCTTTGGCATCCAAACTTCCATTCTTCTCATAGCATGCCTCAATATAGTTCAGATATGCTTCTGTAGCTCTGAAAATGATTGAGCCTACCTCAGATTGAATATGATTTGTTTGTACACCGTTAAAATTAAGCCCCTTACAAATCGCATAGCCAGTTGTATATTTATCCTCAACATTTGTAGCAGTAACTGTGGGATACGTATTCTCATATTCCTTGCCGCTCGATCCGGGGGGTGTATGTAAGTTTCTCCGTCCTGGAACTTTTATAAACAACCTAGCACGACTATCCCTTTTCGTGAAAACAGATGCAAAATCTTGATCTCCTAAATAATCTAATGAGTTATATATTGGCGTACCATCCTCCATTAGAAACGCATCAATCATACTTTTAGTCGCCCCCATTCCATTATTACCTCTAGTGGCTGTCGCAGCTACGTTGTTACAAATATTTAATCCCATGCTGTAATTTCTCCACATTATCACCTCCGAATATGGATTCATATCCGTATCACCAAACATATTGAAATAAGGGTTGACCGGATCAGCAGGATTCGCTTGGTACTGTCCCGTATTTTCTACCAATTGGTATTTATCTGCGATAAACTGAGATGCCTGCATGGACTGTTCAAGAAAATATTTAATTTCCTCGTCTATATTTCCAGATGGATATTGATAACCGCGATTATAATCTTTGGTTTCACCGGGCCATCCGTTTCCTCCAGGAACAAATGCAGTACCTTTGAAATATTTCAACCACGTCCCCTCATATAACCCGACTCTTGACTTTAGCATATAAGCCACATTTCGGTTTAATGCGTTTTTCCCGCCTCTCGGAGCTGATTCATTCATGAGTTCAATTGCTTTGTCGAGATCGGATAGGATAAATCTAGCGACCTCATTCCTCGGAGCACGTTTGCTGATATAGGTCAGTATCTCCATTTCATCCGGATAAGTTTTTTGTAGAATCGGAAAATCACCAACGGTCTTCAACTTATCAAAGTAAACATAGGCGCGTAAAAAATACATCTCTCCAATGTAGTGTTTGATATTGGCAACATTACCGGATATTTCGCCTGATTCAAGGGCTTCCGGTACCCTCTCCAAGAAATAGTTGCAACGGTATATTCTTTCAAAATCCCATGTTCCTCCACTTTGAGGGACAAGAAACCTATCCAAAGTATACTTATTACTAGGCGATGCTCCGGCGAAGTTATCTGTATGCGTCTCATCTGCAAACGTGCCATACGTCTGCTTCCCCACTGCGTGAAAATTCAAATTCTCATAACCATCGATGACATAGGATGCGATATTTGCCTCGTTGGTAAGATATACATCTGGCGACAAGCTAGATTGAGGCTCTTTAAGTAGGAAGTCACTACAAGACACTAATAGACTACCACTTAAAACCAATGATATAGTAATTGTTTTTTTCATCTCGTTATAATTTATAAGTTTAAACTAACCCCCAATGAGAATACTCTTGACAAAGGATAACTACTTCCCGTTGATATTCTTTTATCATCATCGTAAATACCTGTAGCTGATTCAGGATCGAATAAACTGGTCATCTTAGTGAAAGTAAACAGATTTTGACCAGAAACAAAAACTCTTAACCTCTCTATCCTAGCTCTCCTAGTAAGCTCACTTGGTATGCTGTATCCTATCTGAAAATTTTTCAGACGTATATAGGAAGCATTCTGAAGATAACGGGTCTGAACCTGCTGGTTTTTTCCCGTGTTGAACATCGCTCGAGGATAGTAAGCTTCAAGATTAACCCCTAGTGGATCGTTTATATCATCTCGAAAATAATCCACATGTTCTCTAAGCAAGAACGAATCCCAATGGTCCGCTCCCGAACCATAAATTCCCCAAAAATAGGCAGAGTTGATAAATACGTCTCGTTTCAAAGTCCCCTGAAAAAATATACGGAAATCCAACCCTTTCCAATTAGCTGTTAAATCTAACCCCATATTATAACGAGGTGTTTCATTTCCAATAATTTTTCGATCTCCGGGATTCTCAAGTGTTGATGCTCCCCAATCAATTTTCCCATTGCCATCTAGGTCTTTATACATTATGTCTCCCGCAGCCCAATTTGTACCCAATGCATTTTGCCCGCCGTTCGTGAGCGTTGACAGATGATTATCCATCTCTTCTTGAGTACGAGCTAAACCAACAGTCTCGTATCCCCAGATTTCGCCCAACACCTTACCACTATAGTAACCATTAAACTCTCCAGACGTATTGTTGTAGTTTGTAACCTTAGAATAGCTGTCTGAAAGTAAGAATCGTGCGCTATAACTAAAATCATTGGAAGGTTTATCCTTCCATATCATCTCAAACTCGAAGCCTCTGGTTTCCATATCGGTATTATTGGTTTTAGGAACGGCTAGACCAAGGGTTGCCGGCAATTCTATTGCAGGGCCTACCATATCGCGGGTTTCTCTGATAAAATAGTCAAATGAACCTGTAAGCTTGCTATTAAGCACTCCCCAATCTAACCCAATGTTCGTAGTATTAATAGTTTCCCAAGTTAAAGCTGTACTGATTAAATTTGGTGCCCATGATTTGTTTTGCTTTTCACCATTCAAAAGCCATTGACTTCCTTTGTCTTTACTAGCTACCTCGTACCCCATCAAATAATATGTCTGGTAGTCATACTGTGTATATTGATTTCCAAGACTGCCATAAGATCCTCTGATTTTAAATAAATCCACCATAGGTGCTATCGTTTTAAAGAACCGTTCATTCGTGATATTCCAACCAATTGAAAACGAAGGAAAAACTCCCCATTGTTTATTTTTTCTATATCTCGAAGAGCTATCAAATCGCATATTGGCTTCAAATAAATATTTTTCTTTAAACCTATAGTTCATACGTCCAAAAAATCCCGCAGTTGACCAGCTCACATAACCACCTGATACCGTCGAAGGAACCTGTTCATTCTGACTATCAAGCCCTGTAGCTGTATTTATCCATACTTGAGTAGGAATCATGATCCCCGAATTACTTGCTCCCAAATTTCTGTAACTATATTCTTCAGCCTGAAATCCTACCATACCTTTCAGGTTGTGATCTCCCATCGTATTTTCGTAACTTCCATACAGATTAGTAGTGTAGAAATCACTCATATTATTATGCTCGTAAACCGCACTATTTGCATTCCATGTGGCTTTCTGAGAATATCCGTCAACTCCTTTCTGAAAGAATGTAAGGCTTTCCGTATGATCCCAATTGGTATTATATTTGTAATGAAACTCCCCTACTAGCTTTAAGTTAGTCACAGGTTCATATTGCAAATTAATCTGTTGAATCAATGTTGTTTTATCATTATTAAAACGCCCTCCGTAATTTAGCTTCATTACGTTATCATCAAACAGATTTCCATTGGGATCATATAATGGTTTAACAGGCCATGCTGTTTTTCCCAAGGTTTTGAACGTATATTCCGATAGCGATGATGGCGCCTTATAATCCGTACGTATGAACCTACCATTATAGCCAATGTTCAATTTAGAACTTAGCTGTCCATTTACCTTTGCAGAAAGTGTATACCTGTTAAAACGGTCAAGATTCCCTTTCAAAGTACCATTTTGTCCCAAAATATTTCCTGATAAATAATAATCAACCTTATCGTTCGCTCCACTAACACTAATATTATGTTCCTGCGCCCCGGCATTTTCTTTATATATAACATCATAGTAATCAATATTGTCATACGCTTGCCTACTATATCCACTTGCCCATTGAGAAGGATTTGTCGGATCAGGTATAGTCGAATATTTCAACTTACCCGCCATATAGTCCTGTATCTTCTGTAAAACATCTTGGCTATATATCTCCGATTTACCAGCATTTACTGACGCTTGATTCATTGTGACTGCGAATTTGTAAGAGTCTGCCATTCTAGGGATGTTGATCGGCTGACTAAGCCGGAAACTATTATTATAATTAGTAGTAACTTTCCCTTTCTTCCCCCCTTTGGTAGTAACGAGAATAACACCGAAAGGTGCGCGTGAGCCATAAATAGAGGATGCTGCTGCATCTTTCAAAACCGAGATAGTCTCAATATCCTGAGGATTTATCGAATAAAGGTCTGCCTCTATACCATCAACAAGTACCAATACAGATTGCCTCGAACCCTCTCCGATAGTCCCTATGCCACGAATATTCAAATTAGCACCGTAGTTCAATGCTCCACCAGCATCATATGATATATTAAGCCCAGGGATCACGCCTTGTAAAGCCTGTACAGCATTCTGAACGGGAACATTCTCTAGAGGTTTGGAATCAATAACGGATACAGCTCCCGTCAAGTTGACTTTCTTCTGGGTACCAAAACCTACGACGACGACTTCGTCCAGCACACTGGATTTTTCTACAAGTTTGATTGAATAGTATGTCTTGCTTGTTAGATCGATCACTTGTTCTTCATAACCTACCGCATGTATGCGAATAGCTTTTGCCTGAGCAGACAGTTGTAGACTGAAATCACCATTCGTATCAGTTTGTGTAGTATGTGTCATCTCGGCCTCCATCACAGTGACATTAGATATAGGTTGATTATTTTCCCCCACAACCTTTCCTGTGATTATTCTTACCTGAAAAACAGTGCTCCCCGATGATTCCTCCAATATAGCAGCATGTGCCACTCCTGGTAAAAATAAATGTATGGCACAGATCCAAATAAATGGCTTTATAAATTTTATCATAATATGAGATTTTAGATAGTTCATCTTTTGTATATTTAAAATATTACTCCCCCGCCAC
>JBEBVG010000068.1:0-15530 GCA_040392845.1 Sphingobacterium sp.
TGTGCTTACGCTGCGTAGCCAATTATTAATTAAGTACACAACAGTATAAAATAAAAGGCTCGAGAAATTTGCTCGAGCCTTTTATTTTACCGCCCTTTCTTCTGCTGCGGGAATTTCATTTTATAAGATACCTGCACCTGGCCTTTCGAAATGGAATCCAGTTTGCCTTTCAGCATCGCCTTTTTCAAGGGGCTGAGTTTGTCGATAAAAAGCTTCCCTTCAATATGGTCGTATTCATGCTGAACAATACGTGCAGCCAAGCCTGTCAACTCAACCTCATGTTCGTCAAAATTTTCATCCAGATAGTTGATAAGTACATGCGAAGGACGCATCACCTCTTCCGAAATATCGGGGATAGAAAGACAGCCTTCGCTGAAGCCCCACTTATCTCCTGCTTCCTCAACGATGATAGGATTGATAAATACCTTTTTGAAATCCTTTAATGTAGGATCGCCCGGCTCATCTTCATCATCCTCTGCAAAAGGAGAAGCATCGATTACAAAAAGACGAATAGGTAGCCCAATCTGCGGCGCAGCGAGACCCACCCCACGCGCACCATACATCGTCTCAAACATGTTGTCTATGAGTTCCTTTAAGTTAGGGTAATCCTCATCAATCTCTTCTGTCTTCTTCCTTAATACAGGGTCGCCGTATGCTACTATGGGTAATTTCATCTTTTATTATTATTGATGCAAAGTTATCAATTATTTGCGAGGCTTATCGCATAAAAATGAGGTTGTCGCCGCAGCTTTTTTCTTATTTTTACACGAATGGTAGATATACAGCGGGAAATTGAAAAGTTTTTGGAAGACATCCATACGGCAGTTCCTTATCCTGTCAAGATAAGTCTGTCGGATGATATCCCTATCGTGGAGCTTAAGAACCTTTTCATCTATATCTATCCTCCCCATACTATCAGACAGCCTAATGTGGCGGGATTTCAAACCATCCATCTGGATGTAGATGTTTTGTTGTCTGATCGTCACAAGGTAATTGACCGCATAAAAGGGTTGCTTGGCGTGGGGACAAAGATCTACGCCCGCGACACAGTTGTTGCACGGGTTGAAAAAAGGATTGCAATAGCCTTTCAGGAAGAACATCACATGCAGGTCGCTTTGCCTGGCAAATATAGATATGGTTTATACCATCAGGGGGAGTTGGTATCCGTTGCGGTTTTCAGCGGCGGCAGACGGATGGTGGCCGAACGGGAGGGTTATCGATCCTATGAACTGTTGCGTTTCTGCCATAAAGATGCTTACACTGTCGTAGGCGGAATTTCCAAATTGATCCACCGTTTTGTCAGTGATTTCCATCCGGATGATATTATGACCTATGCAGACCTGGACTGGTGCCAGCAATCTTCCCTGGAGCGTATCGGTTTTCAGCCCATAGCCATTACAGAACCGCAGATATTTTATATCGAAGATGGCCGTAGACACTATAGAAAAGAAGGTAAGGAAGGAGAATATACAATTCAAAATAGCGGAAGTCTTAAATTAAAACTTATTCTTTGAAAGCTTTTTATTATTTTAGATGCTCATCTAAAAAATTAAACAACAAATATGAAACGTAAACTACGTATGGGTATGGTTGGTGGAGGTAATGATGCTTTCATCGGAGCCGTACATCGTATAGCCGCCTTCATGGACGGAAAGATTGAATTGGTCTGTGGAGCTTTCAGCGTAAACCCGGAGATAGCTGTTCAGTCGGGTAAGGATCTTTTTGTCGCAGAGGATAGAGTTTATTTAGACTATAAGACGATGATCGAAAAAGAAGCCGCTTTACCTGAAGGAGAGCGCATGGACTTTTTGACCATTGTTACGCCTAATTTTTTACATTTTGAACCGGCGAAGATGGCCCTGGAGAATGGTTTTGATGTGGTCGTAGAGAAGCCAATAACCGTCTCGCTGGAGGAAGCAAAGACATTGCAGGAGATAGTTGAGCGTACAGGAAAGACACTGTGCCTCACACATACCTATTCGGGGTATCCGATGATAAAACAAGCCAAGGCGATGATAAAGGAAGGTCATTTCGGTAAGATACGGAAGATACTGGTGGAATATCCGCAGGGATGGTTGAGCAGATTGAGCGAAAGAGAAGGAAATGCCGGAGCGGCGTGGCGTGCAGATCCGAAACGCTCCGGAAAATCGTTGGTCATGGGCGATATCGGTACGCATGCGGCACATTTGGCTGAGTATGTCTCGGGCTTGCGGATTACGGAATTATGTGCGGATCTGACCACTTTTGTAGAAGGTAGACTTCTGGACGATGACGGCTCTGTATTATTGCGCTTTGAAAATGGTGCCAAAGGGGTATTGATGGCTTCGCAGGTTGCCGCAGGTGAGGAGAATGCTGTCCGTCTACGCATATACGGAGAGAAAGGCGGCCTTGAGTGGGCGAATGAAGATCCAAATAACCTGATTATAAAGATGCTGGATCAGCCCCGTCAGCTATATCGTACAGGAAATGCATATGCGGCACCTTATACGTTGAGTTCTTTTGCTACGCACAATACCCGTGTGCCTGCCGGCCACCCGGAAGGTTTGTTGGAATCTTTTGCGAATATCTATCGTAATTTCGCGGCGACTGTATCGGCCAAAAAAGATGGACGCACACCTACGCCGGAAGAACTGGATTTCCCAACAGTGGCAGACGGCGTGCGTGGAATGGCTTTCATCGATACTGTGGTGGAAAGCAATGACAGCAACGAAAAATGGACTAAATTTGTGGGGTGATAAACATCCAGGAAGTCATGTATTATCTTCAGGCAGGAAATTCGTCCCTGCCTGAAGATCTTATTATTGTCTTAGGTCCCACGGCAAGCGGCAAGACCAAACTTGCCGTAGCGATTGCTAAAGAATTGAATGCGGAGATCATCAGTGCTGATTCTCGTCAGGTATATCGCCGCATGGATATCGGAACAGGAAAGGATATTCATGAATATGGAACCGTCCCTTATCATTTGATCGATATCGTCGAACTGGGCGAAAAATATAATATATCTCGGTTTCTGGAAGACTTTGAAGAGACTTATCATGCGATAAAGTCCAGAAATAAACCAATCGTCGTCTGCGGTGGCACAGGTTTTTATATACAGGCTTTGCTGGAGCCGAAACCTTATATACAGGTACCAATTAATCTGTCCTTGCGAGAGGAGTTCGAAATGCTGGATAGAGAAACACTGAGAAATGAGTTGCAAAAGCGGGTGATCCCGGCGGCGTTTACAGTTGACTTTTCTTCAAAGAAGCGCATGATCCGGGCACTGGAAATTTTGGACTGGATAGCTCACCATCCCATGACTACTCCAGAGGCTCTACCAACCTATTCGGCAAAAATTATAGGTATTGATCCTGGTCTGGAGGTGCGGCGTCAACGGATTAGTGATCGCCTGCGATATCGTTTGGCACATGGTATGATCGAAGAAGTTGAAGACTTGCTTCATGCCGGACTAACGCACAATGATTTGGAATACTATGGGCTAGAATATAAGTATATCTCCTATTATCTTCAGGGAAAAATGAATTATGATGAATTTGCGTGTAAGCTCGAAACCGAGATCCACCGTTATGCGAAACGACAGATGACCTACTTTCGTAAGATGGAAAAGGATGGGGTGAACATACATTGGTTAGATAAAACGCAGTAGTCAGTTTTAATTCATTTAATGCTCAACAATTTTGCCGCGGTAATATTTGTTCCATGTATCCTTAGCGTAACCTCCTTCTAATACTTCAAAAGAAGAGGTTGAGGCATCCTTGACGACGACACCCCGATAATATACTTTCCAGGTGTCTTTAGCATAACCACCTTTTAAAGCTTGAAAAGAAGAGGTTGAAACATCTTTCATGATCCTGCCTCGATAATACGCATTCCAGGTGTCTTTCGCGTATCCGCTTCCTAGGTTTTGAAAGGATGACGCCGAAGCATCAGTAATCTTTTTGTCTAAGTAATATACCTCAAATGCATCTTTGCTGTAGCCTCCTCCCAGACTTGATAAAGAAGATATTTCTGTCTTTTGCGCTTTTTTTCCTCTATAAAATGTGTTCCAGTTGTCCTTCGCATATCCTTTATTTATATACTTAAACGATGAAGCTGAGGCGTCCTTAATAAGCAGGCCTCGGTAAAAAACACGCCAATTATCCTTGGCATACCCTCCACCCAGGTATTCAAAAGACATGACCGAAGCGTCCTTGATCGCTATGCCGGCATAGTAAACCTTAAAACTGTCTTTTGCATAGTCACCACCGATAGATTCCAAGTGTTGGCCATCTCTTTTATAGCTATAAAAAACAGCTTGTGGGTCAGGTATACGGGCAAGAGTTACGGAGCTGCTGTAAAGAAAATAAAAACTCAACAAGAAGATTAATCGTTTCATTCCAATAAAATTTAGCTTCAGATATTACTATAGACCCGGAATTGATCGTTAAGTTTAGCTTCATCGTATAAAAAGCAGTTTTTAGCTTTATGCAATCTTGTGTATCTTTAATACTGGAAACAATCTTATTTTTTAAACCCGGTAATACATGAAATACAGAAAATTAGGAAATAGCGATTTAGAGGTGTCGGTCATTACATTTGGAGCATGGGCTGCGGGTGGTTGGATGTGGGGAAGTACAGATCGAAATGAAGCTGTGGAGGCTATTAAGGCTTCTTATGATAAGGGAGTAACATCTATTGACACCGCTCCGATTTATGGTCAGGGTACAAGTGAGGACATTGTCGGCGAAGCTATCCATGGCATACCGCGTGACAAGGTCCAGATATTGACAAAGTTTGGAATGCGTTGGGACTTAGCAAAAGGAACTTTTTCTGCACATAGTAAAGATAATAGTGGAAAGGCTATCGATATCTATAAATATGCCGGCAAGGAAAGTGTGATCTATGAATGTGAGCAGAGCTTGAAACGACTGCGGACAGACTATATTGATCTGTATCAAATTCACTGGCCGGATACGACGACACCGATTGATGAAACTTTTGAAGCTGTAGCACGTCTTATTGAACAAGGAAAGGTACGGTATGCCGGTGTCTGCAATTACAATGTCGACCAGATGGAAGAAGCAGAAAAGACGCTGCCCCTCGTCTCTAATCAAATTCCATTCAGTATGGTCAGGCGAGAAATCGAGGAAGAAACGGTGCCCTATTGTGTCGTGCACAATAAAGCTATCCTGGCTTATAGCCCCTTACACAGGGGATTGCTGACCGGAAAGATCCACGCAGGCTACACCTTCCAGGAAGGAGATCATCGGCCCAAACTACGGGAGTTTCAACCAGAATTTATAGAAAAAACAAATCACCTGTTGGAGCAGATAAAGCCAATTGCGGAAAGTAAAAATGCGACCTTAAGTCAATTGGTCTTATCTTGGACGATTGAAAGAGCGGGTATCACCGTAGCACTGGCTGGTGCACGAAATGCACAGCAAGCTATAGAGAATGCCGGAGCAGCCGATGTCAACCTGTCACAAGAGGAAAAAGCCTTTATTGACGAACTGGTGAGCGCGTTTTAGGCTACTCACCAGTTTTTTCCTATACTTCGGCGTATTCTTCAATCGACGGACACGAACAGATTAATGCCCTGTCGCCCTGTGAGTCATTTACCCGTCCTACGGAAGGCCAGAACTTATTCGCTTTCAGATAGGATAGCGGATAGGCTGCTGTTTGGCGAGAGTAAGGTTTATCCCATATATCGTCAGTAACCATAGCTGCCGTGTGTGGTGCATTTTTTAGTACATTATCTTTTTGATCGACCTCGCCGGATTCGACAGCGGCGATTTCCTGGCGGATAGCAATTAATGCATCACAGAAACGATCGAGCTCTGGTTTTGATTCCGATTCGGTCGGTTCGATCATTAATGTTCCGGCAACCGGGAAAGATACCGTTGGGGCATGGAAACCGTAGTCCATCAAGCGTTTAGCGATATCCGCGACTTCAACACCCACACTTTTGAATGTCCGGCAATCCAGGATCATCTCATGTGCACAGTGGCCGTTCGCTCCGGCGTATAACACGGGGTAATGCTCTTCTAAGCGTGCTTTGATATAGTTTGCGTTTAAGATAGCAATCTTGGTTGCCGCTGTTAGTCCCTCAGGACCCATCATGGCAATGTAGGCGTGGGAAATGACCAGGATGGAAGCAGATCCGAATGGAGCGGCTGATACGGCCGATATGCCTTGTTCACCTGATACAGTGACCTCGCTGTGGTTCGGTAAGAACGGCACCAGGTGTGACGCTACGCCGATAGGGCCCATGCCTGGGCCACCACCACCGTGGGGAATACAGAATGTCTTGTGCAGATTGAGGTGACAAACATCTGCGCCGATAAAGCCTGGGCTGGTCAACCCGACTTGCGCGTTCATATTGGCACCATCCATATAGACCTGACCACCATTTTCATGGATAATATGACATATTTCAATGATTGGCTCCTCAAATACACCGTGTGTAGAAGGGTAAGTCACCATCAGTGAATTCAGATTTTCTGCATGTTCAATAGCCTTAGCTTTGAGGTCTTCCACGTCAATATTGCCGCGATCATCACATTTAACGACAACAACTTTCAGACCGGCCATAGAAGCCGAAGCTGGATTAGTTCCATGTGCTGAAGCGGGGATGAGACAGACATTACGATGCCCTTCACCACGGCTCTTATGATAAGCGCGTATGACCATCAGTCCGGTATATTCTCCCTGAGCACCTGAATTTGGTTGAAAGGACATCTTGGCAAATCCTGTAATCTCGCTTAACCAGTCATTCAGTTCGTTAATCAAATGCATATACCCTGTGGTTTGATCTGTTGGTGCAAACGGATGCAGACCACCAAGACGTGCCCAGGTAACAGGCACCATTTCAGTTGTTGCATTGAGCTTCATCGTACAAGAACCCAATGGAATCATAGAATGACATAGAGACAGATCTTTGCTTTCCAGAGATTTGATGTAACGCAACATTTCACTTTCAGAATGGTAACTATTGAAGATCGGATGTGTCAGATAATCAGAAGTACGGACAAGCTCATTTGGTATAGATGTATCGGGTTGGTCTGTCCACATAGTCACATCGATATCGTGATGTGCTATACCTTTGATTTTTGCAAACACCCTTACAAGGGTCTGTACATCTGCTATCGTCGTCGTCTCATCGATTGAAATGCCGACAACACCATCCTTATAGTATAAATTCAGTTCATGATTTAAAGCTTCTGCTTTCAGTGCTCCTGCGTGATCGCCTACCTGAAAACGTAAAGTATCGAAATACGTATTGTTGGTCTGCGTATAGCCTAAGGATTGAATAGCCTTATCGGCTAATTTGGTTAAATCGTTGATACGCTGTGCTATATTTTTTAAGCCCTCAGGACCATGGTATACCGCATAAAATGAAGCCATAATAGCCAATAGAGCTTGCGCCGTACAGATATTAGACGATGCTTTATCCCGACGGATATGTTGTTCGCGGGTTTGCAACGCCATACGTAGTGCATAATTACCGCTTGCGTCGGACGTTACACCAATAATACGGCCCGGGATATTACGTTTGTAGGCATCTTTCGTTGCAAAAAATGCAGCATGAGGTCCACCGAACCCCATAGGTACGCCAAAACGTTGTGAACTGCCGACGACAACATCGGCACCCCATTCTCCCGGAGGGGTTAGCAGCGTCAAAGACATTAGATCTGCAGCAACACATACGGTAATATTTTGTGTATGGGCAGCTTGCGTAAAACTCTTATAATTAACAATAGATCCGTCAGCAGCAGGATATTGGCAAAAAGCCGCAAAGATATCGTCTGACAGGTTTTCCGCAGTCGTGTCGGCAATTTGGATGGTTATGCCAAAGGATCGCGCCCGGGTTTTCAGAACTTCCAACGTCTGTGGAAAGATGTCTGGCGATACCAGGAAGACATGGGCTTCTTTGTTTTTACGCGTGCTATATAGCATAAACATCGCTTCAGCTGCTGCGGTAGCTTCATCCAATAAAGAAGCATTGGCAATTTCAAGACCTGTCAGATCTGCGATAACAGTCTGAAAATTCAACAATGCCTGTAGACGACCTTGTGCAATCTCAGCCTGATAAGGTGTATATTGTGTGTACCATCCCGGATTTTCAAAGACATTGCGCTGAATAACACCCGGAAGGATGACATCGTAATATCCTTGTCCTATATAGGACTTGAATACTTTGTTTTTCTCTGCGATTTCCGCAATCTTCTCAAGATAAGCTACTTCACTTAGCGCTTTAGGAAGATTCAAAGGTTTCGTGCGGATAGGTGCCGGAATAGTCTGGTCAATCAATTCATCGACTGAATTTATCCCTAAAAACTTTAACATGTCATCTACCTGTGTAGAACGGGGGCCATTATGGCGGTCTTCAAATTTCTCTTGGTAATATACGTTACTCATTTGCTACTTAATTGCGGCTGCCTTAAAAACGTTAACTGTCTGACAAACAATTGTTCAACAGGTAAGCTCCTTGTTTATCGAATGCGCAAAGATACGGTTTTTTAAGACATCTTTTATAAGTAGCGGAGCAACATTACTTCGCGTGAAGCTTGGCCATAAAGTTGTACTTCAGTATAGAATAGTAAACTTAAACGCTAACGGATCAAAGTGTCTAATAAGTTCATGAATGAGGCCGTCACCGTGTTTCACATACAATATAGCAAAATTTTCTGACCGCTCTTGTAGGCCGTTACCCGGAAAGAGCTTTTCTTTTATACGTCCGATCTGGATAAGTGCATCTTCATGATTATGTTTATCGGCCTTCAAGAGTTTCTTTTCGAGGTTATTTATTGCTTTTTTTAACCTTGCCTTTACTGCGTCTGTGCTTGGCCCGAGGCTGGCATCTATTTTATGGGCACGTAGTTTGATCTTTCCGAAGATAGCATTCAACTCCATCCATTCATCCCGTAGATTTAAACGATGTTTAGTCTGACGCCTCACATAATCATTTTGGAGTATCGTGGTCGGTCTGAAGATACTTTTAAAGGTCAGATCCAATCGGAATATCTTACCCGCTATGCTATCGTCCGTAATCATTGCTGAATTTCGGGGAACCAAAATTGGAAAAGGAACATCATATTGATCGAAGTTTGCTTTGAGCTGTAACCAATATACCACCTCCGCTCCTCCCCCGATATAGGCGAGATTAGGTAAGATAACTTCCTGATAGAGCGGCCGCATAACGACATTGGGGCTAAATCGTTCCGGATGTTTTTGTATTTCTGCCGTTAACTCTTTTTCGGAGAAAAAGATATCTTGATGGAGTATTTCATAGCGGCCGTCCTCTCCCTTTACTATCCGCTCTCTGAAACGATCGGTCAGATAAAAGAAGTTACACGGCCGTGCATGTACCTGCGTTGTAAATCCCTTTTCTTCCAACGCAGTTGATGTGGTATGTATAGCGTGATAGCTTTTTTCATGAAGAATGTCGTCCTCGATATAGGGTGCAAACACATGTTTCAGTTCGGGGCGGTCAGCATCAAGAATAACAAGGCCAAATTCTTGGAAAAGATGATGTACAAAAATACGTGTGGCATCCGCCAAAGTTCTCCCCTGAAGGTAAGCTTCTTCCACAATATGGGTTAACTTGGCTGAGTTGTCGGATAACCCGAGCATACCACAATATTGCCGAACTACCTGTTCCATGGTGTGTGTATCCATGCGGCCTGTTCCCGAGACGGCCGGCACATCCCAGGTGATTTTCTTTCCGTAGACCCTGGTATGGTTGATTTCCGCAAAGTCGTGATCTTCGGTAGCCATCCAATATACAGGAATAAAATCCTTGTCGGCGAACTTCTTTTTAAGATCCTGCGCTAGCCGGATGGCGGTTACAATTTTAAAGATGAAATATAAGGGGCCTGTAAAAATATTTAATTGATGCCCTGTGGTGACGGTAAATGTGTTACTATTTTTTAGCAGTTCTATATTTTGAGCAACTGCCGGTGAAGAAGCGATTAAGTCTCCATATTGAGCTTTCAGTGCGGCAACGAGTGCGTCGCGATGTGGAAAAGAAGATTTTTGTTGTATTTGTTGCGCAAAACCCTCCCAGGTTGGACTATTTCCATAAAAAGTTTTTAACGCCGGATCGTCTGCCAGATAAGCCAGCAAGGTGCTGGAAAAACTGTTCGTATCCTTATAGTCGATATAAGTTGCTTTCATCCGCTCTAAAAAATGTCTCTGCAAATGTATACTCTTTGTGTATACAAAATACAGATTTTGGGAAAAAAGGTGGATCTTCCGCCCGAATTATAGCGAAGATTTGACAAAAGGAAGTATATTTAACAGGTAATTATCTAAGTTTAGAGCCATGAAAGGAAAAGCCCTGGTACTGTTATTTATCATCACTTCGAGTTTGATGTCCTGTCATACAGGTAGGTATGCAGCCACAGAAAAAGTCTATTCAAAAAAAGCAAAAGAGTTTGCAAAGGTTTATAGAGAATTTCCCGCAGAGACACAGCTGGAGCAAGTTGCGGTCATGAATAAAGAATGGGTAGCGTCAGTTAATTTCGGCATGCGTAAGCCAAATTACGTGATGATACATCATACAGCGCAGCATTCTGTAGAACAGACTATACGAACTTTTCATAATGCAAAGGTTGGCGTAAGCTCTCATTATGTGATCGGAAGAGACGGTAAGGTGGTACAGATGGTAAATGATTATTACCGGGCACATCACGCGGGAGCGGGTAAATGGGGGAATGATACTGACCTGAATTCCTCTTCTATAGGCATCGAGTTGGATAATAATGGGTTGACAGATCCTTGGCCAGATATACAGATCGATGCTTTAATCCGCTTGTTGAGCTATCTCAAAGAAAAATATAACATCCCACAGGCAAATTTTATCGGTCACATGGATTATGCACCGACACGTAAAAATGACCCTTCACGTTTTCCGTGGGATAGGCTTGCAGAAAAGGGATTCGGTTTTTGGTATGATAAAGAACTGGAAACGCCTACTGAAGACTTCAATCCTCAATTAGCTTTACGCATTATCGGTTATGATATCAAAAATATCGACGCCGCGATCAAGGCTTTCAAATTTCACTATACCCAACAAGATACGAATTCAGCTGTGCTGTCGGAAGACGATGTAAAGATATTGTACGCGATCTATAAGAAATTCTTGTAGAATTTTGTCGTATCTTTGCCCTGTGTTAGGGACAACAACATTGATAGATATTCGTAGCCTTACGTTGGATCAACTGAAAAATCAGCTTTCTGAGATGGGAGAGCAAGGTTTTCGTGCGAAGCAGATCTACGAGTGGATATGGCAGAAATCTGCGACGGACTTCGATCAAATGAGTAATCTGAGTAAGGTTTTACGCGAAAAGCTAAAAGAACGGTTTACAATCAATAATGCTCAGGTCAAACAATCGCAAATAAGTAAGGACAGGACGATTAAAAGTAGTTTCGTGTTATTTGACGGAAACATTATTGAGGGCGTGTTGATACCTACACCGGATCGTATGACAGCGTGTGTCAGTTCGCAGGTCGGCTGTAGTTTGACCTGTAAGTTCTGTGCTACCGGATATATGGATCGTAAACGGAATCTAAATGCCGATGAGATTTACGATCAGGTAGTGATAATCAATAAGCAGGCTGAAGAGAGTTATGGAATACCACTGACCAATATCGTCTACATGGGTATGGGTGAGCCGCTTTTGAATTATGCCAATACACTCAAATCGATAGAGCGGATTACGGCTCCCGATGGTTTGA
Source organism: Sphingobacterium sp. (assembly GCA_040392845.1). Taxonomy (GTDB): domain Bacteria; phylum Bacteroidota; class Bacteroidia; order Sphingobacteriales; family Sphingobacteriaceae; genus Sphingobacterium. The sequence goes on from JBEBVG010000068.1 coordinate 11,719, forward strand.
ATATGGCGGCAAAAAGGATAACGGTATCTACTGCCGGTATAGCAAAAATGATTAAAAAGCTCGGTGATGATCAGGTTCGCTTTAATTTAGCCTTGTCTCTGCACGCGGCAAATGATGAAAAGAGAAATCAGATTATGCCGATAAACGAACAGAATTCTCTTGAGGCCCTGGCAGACGCTCTGCGGTATTTCTATGCAAAGACCAAAAGTCCGGTTACCTTTGAATACATTGTCTTTCATCACTTTAATGATGAATTACAGGACGCTAAGGAGCTCGCGAAATTTTGTAAGCATGTACCCTGTAAAGTTAATATCATTGAATATAACCCAATTGAGCTAGCCGACTTTGTTAATGCAGACATTGATAAAATCGAAGCTTTCGCAGAATACCTACGTTCGCAAGGTATAGTGACCAATGTGCGCCGTAGCAGGGGGAAAGACATCGATGCAGCCTGCGGACAACTGGCTATTAAGGAAAAATCCAATTAATTTATTTACCTTTAACGTAAATATACGTAAAAGGTGATTCAATTCTCTTCTTTCTTCCAAGACTTTATACATATCTTTTTTCCTAAAATATGTTTAGCATGTGGCGACGAGTTGTTTTCGCATGAAGACATCCTGTGTCCATCATGTTTGTATCATTTACCGCTAACTGATTTTCATCTGGACAAAGAGAATGAAACAGCCCGGCAGCTGTGGGGTAAATTGGATTGCCAAGATGCGATATCTATGCTTTATTTGGCTAAATCGTCTCGTGTAGAACAGCTTATACATAAACTCAAATATGATAACCATCCGGAAATAGGTGTGTTTCTAGGGGAATATTATGGAAAGATACTGCAAAATACAGCTGTGCTGGACACGGTGGACATCATCATGCCGATACCACTTCACAAAAGCAAACTTCGAAAGCGCGGATATAATCAATCGAGTCAATTTGCCAAAGGACTTTCAAAAGCGGGAGACATACCGTGGACAGACGACACACTGATCCGGACGGTGGCAACCGTGAGTCAAACATCAAAAAGCCGAACGGAACGATATGAGAATGTGGAAGATGTCTTTGCGCTGAAAAGTGCGGATACTGTCCGGGGTAAACATATTTTATTGGTCGATGATGTGCTGACCACGGGAGCGACGATATGTTCTGCCGGAAATTTGTTGATTGAAGCTGGGGCTACAGTTAGTGTAGCTACTATTGCAAGAGCTTGAGTTTATCGCTGTTTACCGGATGTGGCTGATGGGCATCCACAGTCTTTTTTGAAGATACCGCAAGATTGGAAAGCTACGCCCAATAGTAAAACTATAAACGCCCAGATAATATATTTTTTCATGATGTCGGCTTTTTAAATAAAAATAGAAAAGAAAAAGTAGCCATGCCTATGCCTAAAACGTCAGCAAAGATATCCCAGAAATCAGCTGTTCGGGTGGGTGATAAGTATTGTTGCGCTAACTCTGTCATGCATGCAAATATAACTGTAGAGCCTACAACCTTTAGTCCTGCGAGCCATTTTTTGATGCTATAATGGTGTTTTATTACATATTCTCCATATAATAAGGTCGTCAGAACAAAGAAAGTGCCTGTATGGGCTAATTTATCAAATCCTGGAAAAGTAGGCGTATGATTAAGACTGTCCGATGGTGCCAATAGGAGCATTATCATTACTATTCCCCATAGCAGAGACCAGATATATTGCTTTGGATAGCTCATATCACGAAGATCGTATAAATAGTTTTAATTCTTTGATTTTTATATTTTTTTACAATCACATAAAAAATAATTCACTAATTATCAATTTGTTATGTATTGTTTGTGTGAATTTATAGTACTATGTATTGCAAAGTACTATCCAAAAGATATATCTTTGTATTATCATGATTGCGATAAACACACAAACCCAAATGCGGAAGGGTATACTGGAATACTGTATTCTTTCGATTATTTCAAAGGGAGAGATATATGCTTCAGACATCATTGCAGAGTTGAAGAAAGCCGAATTACTGGTTGTTGAAGGGACGCTGTATCCTTTGTTAACGCGGTTAAAAAATAACGGTCTGTTAAGTTACAATTGGCAAGAATCAACGTCAGGCCCTCCCCGTAAATACTATAAAATCACGGCTGAGGGAGAGGAAGTATTGAAAACATTAGATAATACATGGAAAGAGTTGGTATACGCTGTTGAGACCTCTTTATCTGGAAGAAATAATTTAATCTGAAATATTTAAAGCGATGAACAGAACAATAATCATAAATATCAATAGTATCGTATTTCATATTGAAGAAGATGCGTACGAAATATTACGTCACTATATGATTGAGATTAAAAAGCATTTTGGCCGGACGACCGATAGCGAAGAAATCATGCAGGACATCGAAAACAGGATTGCTGAAATGTTTTCAGAACGGATTCAGGCGGGTAAGAAGGAGGTGATTTCTTCGATTGACGTGGAGGAGGTCATTGCACAGATGGGTAGAGTAAGCGATTTTGAAGAGGTTGACGATTTTGCTGGTGAGGGAGATACAAGTGGCAAACAACAGAAGGAAGAAAAGAATTATTTCTTTGGTCACAAAAAGATGATGCGCAACCCGGATGATATGATTATCGGCGGGGTATGTAGCGGGTTAGGTCATTATCTTGGAATCCAGGTGAAATGGATTCGTATTCTCTTTGTACTCTTCTTTTTGTTCGGGGGCTCGGGAGTATTATTATATGTTGTTCTTTGGGTGTTAATGCCGCTGGCGTCGTCACGGGTCGATCGTATGGCCATGCGTGGAGAAGAGCCGAACTTACAGAATTTTAAGAAGAGCCTGGAAGATGGGGTCGAACAGTATAAGCAGGGATTTAACAATGCGAAGGGATTTGTATCTAAAGGTGTGCAAGCTGTCGGCGACGGTGTATCGGTTATCTTTCGCTTTATCGGGAAGTTTTTCGCATTACTCCTACTTGTTTTTAGTGGTATTTCAATTCTGGGATTGATTTTCCTACTGGTCGCATTTTCCCTGGGTGTAATGGGCTATCAGGACAATATTGTATTTCCACCATTAGCCTATTTGAGTAAAGAACAGGGATTGTTAGCATTATTAGCTGGCATTCTGGCTATTATTATCCCTTTCATAGCACTTTTTCATCTCTTTCTCCGTATTCTTTTCAAGACGGCACCAATGAATACATATTTGTCATTGAGCCTTTGGGCAGCATGGATCGTTTCCATAGTTATGGTTGTGGTTTATTCACTCATTGGTGTACAGGATTTTAAAGAAACCAGTACAATAAAGGTAGAAAAAACCATAGAGGCCAGAAAGGTTTATCATTTTACGGAAAGGGATTTACGGGTCATAGAGGCCTCTACCTTGGAAAATGGTAAAAAAGATTATCATGTCAACACCAACATGGAAAACTTTAGCAGTCTTATCCGGGGAGAGATTACTGTACGTTTTGAACAACTCGATTCATTAGAAAGTCCTTTTGTTCAATATAATTATACCGCACAGGGAAAGAGCTATCAGCAGGCAGCAGAAAGAGCTGCCAAGATAGACTATGAAATCTATGAAGATAAGAATAAGCTGGTTTTTGACAGCCATTTTAAGCTCGGGCAATCAGATTTATATAGAGGACAAAAGGTTGAAGTTGTCGTATTTTTACCCCTTGGTTCGAAAGTGATTATTTCTGAAGCACTTCAAGATAAACTCCGTGGCATATCCTATTGGTCCTGCCATGATCAGGCAGAAGAAAACGAAAATGGGAAGGAAACATCTTGGGTCGTGCAGAAATCCGGTCTGGTCTGTAACTAAAACCCAAAATATTGCTT
>JBEBVG010000069.1:0-15399 GCA_040392845.1 Sphingobacterium sp.
CCGCCTGAAATCCATCGTGCCGGAGTATATATCCCAAAACTCGGATTACGAGTCGCTGGATAGAATTGCTGATGAATTGCAAAAAAATCAGTAATATTGTTTGTACCAATGGATCTGGAATACTTTGAGCAATTTAAGGCGAATAATGAACGTGCCATCACCTCCTATTTTGACCGGCATGCGAGTGCATTAGTATGGTATGCCAATAGTATAATAGTCGATGTGGAGCTTGCAGAAGAGATTGTACAAGATGCCTATATCAAGCTATGGGCTGCCAGGGAACGCATTCACAGCGAAGCTCATATTAAGTCATTTCTCTATACGGTGACACGGAATACGTGTATCGACCACCTTCGTAAAGCGAGCATACGTCCGCATGCTGCACAGGTCGAGCTTGATGCGGAGCTTGTGCAACCTGATACCGACTTACTTTCCCGGATGATTCATGCCGAAACCCTTCAGCTTGTCTACCGGGAAGTCCAGAAACTGCCTCTTGCACAACAACAGGTATTTCGGCTTATTTTTATTGAAGGCCTGGATACCGAAGAGGTCTGTGCACAATTAAAAATGACGCCAAATGCGGTCTTCGTTGCGAAGTCGAAGGCGCTGTCTACCTTACAAAAGATATTCCGTCACAAAGACGCTCTGGTGTATCTCCTGTTTTTGAAATTATTTAATCTGTAAAAAAGATTAAAAATAAAGAAAGGTTTCTTTCATATTTACGTATTGAAGGTAAAGAATGTCAATTTATACCAACGAAATGAATACGGAAGAGGGAATGGAATACCTGCTGTTACGTCATCTGCAGGATCTGACAACAGAAGATGAAAATCGTCGTATAGCGGAATGGGCTGCAGCAGCTCCGGAAAACCAGGCAGTGCTGGAGCGTCTTCAAAATAAGGACATGCTGCGGGAAGACCTTCAGTCCTTATTTACCGTAATGGATACATTTGATGAACAAGAGCGGTTCGTACGGATGAAAGAACATATACAGTCATCGATTGCGGAGGAGGAAGCTCTTCCCGTACGACATCTGTATCTTTTGCATTGGAAATATTATATTGCCGCCGCCGTCGCGCTGATTTTTGCGATAGGAGGGGTATATAGATACTGGCGGAGTGAAGTTCCTTCTTCAAATATGGTCGTCACCACTCCCATACAGCGTGATGTGCAGCCGGGAGGCAACCGGGCCGTACTCACCCTGGCAGACGGACAGCATATCGACTTAGCAGAAAGCCAATCGGGTATCCAGCTTGGCGATGCCCTGACTTATCTTGATGGTAGTCCGGTAGGAAATGCTTCATTTGATAAACAGTTAAAACAGCAGACTATGGCGTTGCAACTACATACGCCGAAAGGAGGTACATATCAGTTGACGCTCCCGGATGGTACGAAGGTCTGGCTTAACGCCTCGTCGAGCCTGAAATATCCCAGCCGCTTTGAAGGCCGGGAAAGGGTCGTAGAGCTGGAAGGTGAGGCCTACTTTGATGTGGCAACTGTGCAGGATAAAACTACAGCGGCGAAGCTTCCATTTCGTGTTGTCAGTAAAGGGCAGACGATCGAAGTATTGGGAACGCAGTTTAACGTATCGGCCTACGCCGACGAATCTATCATCAGGACGACATTGGTAGAAGGATCCGTTCGGCTTACACATATACATGATGATAATCCTGTGATCCTCTTTCCGAATGAACAGGCAGGACTACAAAATAGTAAAATTTTTAAACAGAAGGTGGATGTGAGACCTTATGTTGCCTGGAAGGATGGCCAGTTTTTGTTTAAAAAGACCCCTGTAGAAGAAGTAATGAAGCAGATCGCAAGATGGTATGATGTAGAAGTGATATATGCGCGAGGCATACCTAAAGAAACCTTAAGTGGAAAGGTAAACAGAGACGTCACTTTAACCGGACTGCTGGAAATTCTTCAGCTATCGTCCATTCATGTTACGCTTGAGGGGGATAAGCTAACCGTACATTAATGTTTATATTGCTAACTTAAATCAAATACTATGATGAAAACATAAAAATTATCTCTATCGATAGATGAAGAAGGGAAGTGCAGCGAACACCTCCCTATTCAGATAGCACACCGTGTATAAACCGAAAATTTAAACAAGTAGTTAACTATCTAACCGTACAAACGTAATGAAAAATTATGATTTTTTTCTGAAGAGAAAAGAAAAGATACCCCTTGTCACAAGTACCCAGTTATTCCGCATCATGAAAATGACATCCTTATTTATGGTCCTTGGCTTCCTGCATGTGAGTGCCGCCTCGCATTCGCAAACGGTCACCTTGCATGTAAAAAACCAGCCGCTGGAGCGGGTTTTTGAAGCTATCGAGCATCAGACAAAGCTCACCGTAATCTATAACGACCGGTATATGAATCCGTCTACGCGGGTGTCCATTGCCGTAAGCAACAAAGCATTGCCCGAGGTATTGGAAAGCCTGCTGCGGCCGGTGTCACTGGACTACCGCATCACGCAGAATACCATCGTGATCACGAATCCGCCGGCGACGAAAGCCAGACCGCTCGTAGCAGCCACGCCGGAACAGTCTCAGCAACGTATCCTTCGGGGCAAGGTGACGGATGAGCAGGGGAGTCCGCTGGAAGGAGCGACGGTGGCCTTACAGGGGACATCGCTGGTAGCGACGACAGATGCACAGGGCCAGTACAGCATAACGGTCACGGAGCAGGGAGACGGGCTGATGTTTTCCATGGTCGGCTTTGTGCCACAGACAAAGACCTTGAGCGGACAGGACCGTCTGGACGTATCACTCCGCGCTTTGGTAAGCGATCTCGATGAGGTCGTCGTGGTGGGGTATGGTACCGCGTTGCGAAAAGATTTGACAACGGCCATCGCTACAGTGAAACCAGAGCGCATTTCTAAGGCTGCTGTGAGCAATATATCGCAGATGTTGCTGGGTCGTGCAGCGGGTCTGCAGGCAACGTTGAACAGCCCACAGCCGGGAGGAGATGTCAATCTCTCTATTCGGGGAGGTGGTACCCCCATATTTATTGTAGACGGCGTCATGATGCCCTCAGGATCCCTGGAAGTCGGCGCAGGATCTACAGATGTACCCAACTCCATACGAAGGGGTGGCCTGGCAGGGCTTAATCCAAACGACATCGAATCGATAGAAATATTGAAAGACGCTTCTGCCGCGATATATGGCATCGACGCCGCGAATGGTGTGGTTATGATTACGACCAAGCAAGGGATAGAATCTACGCCCAAGATTTCTTACGAGGGAAGTTATTCCTTTATACGGAATTATCCTTACCTCAAGCCGCTCCACGCGCAGGATTATATGAATGTCGCCAATGTCTTTAGCAAGGAAAATTATTTGTTTACCAACGAGATGTATCCGTACGGAAGCAGGACATTCGATGGAAACTGGATACCGCAGTTTTCTCCGAAAGATATCGCTGAAGCGTCAACAACGAACTGGCTGGATTTTGTCCTTAAGGAAGGAAGTATCCACCACCACAATGTGGCACTCAATGGCGGTTCTAAGCTATTGAAGTATTATCTATCAGGCAACTTCTACGACCATGACGGCACGATTGTAAACTCGGGATTGCAACGTTACACGTTACGTTCGAATGTGTCATCGCAACCCTTTCCCTTCCTGAAACTGACTGGTATTGTCAATATCAATCAGAATAGTTATACGAATTCCAGTGCGGAAGGAGGAAGTGGCGGTCATGGCTCGGGATCGTTGCAGTCCGCATTGACTTACCCGTCGTATCTGCCGGTGAGAGGTGCAGATGGTCAGGCAACCCTTTACCAGAATTATCCCAATCCGGCAGACATGGTCCGGCTGAATGACCGCACCAAATCGAATGGGTATTATATCAATTTTGCTTCCGATGTCGATATTGTGAAGGACATGTTGCAGGCGAGGTTGATCTATGGTATCAACAAAGAAAATGCAAACCGCAACCTGTATATACCTTCGGACATTTATTTTTTCCAGATGTATAAATCCAGGGGTCATCTGGGCTATATTGAACGGCAGAACCAAACCATGGAGGCGACAGTGACTTTCCGCAAGCATATGTTTGATATGTTACGTGTAGAGGCTGTGGCCGGTATGGGTAAATATTTGAATAGCACGCAGGGTTTGGAGATTGATTACCAACAGATTAATGATCATATCGCAGGCGATAAGATCGAAGCCGCGGAGGGCGAGTATTTTCCAACTTCGAATCGGAGCGCCAGTGAACGTCGCTCGCAGTTCGCTCGGGCGAATATCGATATCTTGGACCGGTATATCGTTGGTGGAACCATACGACGGGATGGCACGGATAAATTCTTTCCCGGAAAAAAATACGCGCTGTTTCCGTCTGTCTCCCTCGCCTGGAAGGTTGCCAACGAGTCTTTTGTGCAAGATAATCTACCCTGGTTGAATCAGTTCAAAATACGGGGGAGCTGGGGACAGACCGGTAGTGACAATTTAGGCGCCTCACTGTACGGAACATATTACGTGGCCAGTCAATATATCAAGTTCTCGGACAACACGGTCACCTATATTCCGTATTTGTTGAGCGGGCCGGACTATCCGAATGTAACCTGGCAGAAGACAACGATGAAAAACCTGGGGTTGGATTTTTCAGTGTTTGATAATCGTGTGTCGGGCAGCTTCGATCTGTTCCGGAACGACGTGACGGACCTGTTAGGACAAGATCCAGCCTCTCCTTTAAGTGCAAGCAGTACTGTTCCGATGAATTACGGTCATTATATGCGTGCGGGATGGGACGCTACGGTCAACACAAAGAATATCTATACGTCTTCCGGCTTCGAGTGGTCGTCGATGTTTACTCTATCGCATTACGATGCGGTATGGGTGAGACGTGAGCCAAACCACTATTATGAGGAATATCGGTACAGGTTTTATGAACCGATGAATGCGTACTACTATTACGATACCGACGGCATTATAAATAGAGATAGGAACAATATGCCCGAATCGCAAAAATCACTGTCACAGGATGCGCAGATGCCCGGATATCCAATTATCAAGGATGTCAACGGAGATAACGAGATTACGGTTGATGATGTGCAGATGAGAAATACGTTGCCGCGCCTTCATCTGGGTTTTGGCAATACATTTACCTACAAGAACTTTGATCTGGATATTTTTATGTACGGACAGCTGGGACAGTGGAAACGCAACTATGCCTACAGCTGGGCCATGGTCGGTGACCTGTATTATCCCGGACCTAAAAATACAAACCAGTACGCTTTTGAAATATGGAACTCCCAGACGAATCCGCAAGGTGAGCGGCGTGGCATAGCATCGACAAAAGCCATAGCACTGCCGGGAAATGTAGGGTATATCGAAGATTTTCAGGATGCGTCCTTCGTGCGTGTACGTAATATTACGTTGGGTTACACGATCGATCGGCTCGGGAAATATATTCAACGTATGCGGGTATATGTAGATTGCCAGAATCCCCTTACGCTGACGAAGTTTGTCGGCGTTGATCCCGAGGCACAGACAGGCGGCTATTATACGGGATATAACAGCCTCTCTGCGGCTGAATACCCTATGGTCAGGACATTTTCTGTTGGAACAATGATTCGTTTTTAATTTAATACATGACAGAGATGAAGAAAATATTATATACAATCGCCGTTGTCTGGACACTGAGCAGCTGCGAGAAGGATTTTGATCCCAAATTATACGGCACATTGAATGTCTCGAATTATCCGACGACGGAAGCTGAATTCGAATCGTTCATGATGACCTGCTACATGCCTTTCACGACGACCTGGACCTATTACCTAGGTGCCGGCACATCGGGCAACCAGCATAGCTGGTATATTCCTGCGGGAGGCGTGATGAAGCTGTTTGATTACCCTACGGACGAAATGGCGGTATGGAACAACGGTTGGGGCGGAGAGTATACCCGTCTGTCCAAAGCGGACTTCAGTCAGGGTGTTTACTACGTGCGGGACGGGCTGGATGACGCCAGGCCGAATCATTTTCCCAAATTGGCGGAAGTCACCTATTTTACCAACATTATCGGTACGCTTGAGCGGGCATCGGGAGAGCGTATTTCCGAAACGAAGAAAAAAGCTTTTATCGCCGAAGCCCGTCTTTGCCGGGGGTTGATGATGTATTACCTTTTGCATGTGTACGGCCCGGTGCCGGTCATTGTTGATCCTGATGATGTGAGTAACAAGGAAGCGCTGGAGAATCTGGTGCGTCCGTCGCTTGCACAGATGGCGCAGTGGATCATGGACGACTTCGAATATGCCTATGAAAATATCCCCAATACGCAAACCGAAAGGGGAAGGTATAACAAAGACTATGCCCGTGTTTGTATCATGCGTCATAGCCTGAATGAGGGCTACCACATGGCCGGATACTACCAGAAAGCGATCGATATGTATAATGAACTGAAGGGAAAATACAGCCTTTATACGGCCGGCGAGAACCCCTATGCAGATTTATTTAAAAATGCCAACAATTTCAACGAAGAGATCATTATGGCGGTAAGTGCAGCTGAAAATGCCGATGGAAGTAATAAGGCAGGTAATTTCAACCCTTTTATGATGCTGGCTGTTCCCGACAATGCCGCGCGTGTAGATGACGCCGGTAATCCCACACCTTTCCATCTGCAAGGTGCCGGATGGGGACAAACGTTTAATGTTTCACCCGAGTTTTATGATACGTATGCGGCTAACGATAAGCGGCGGGAAATTATTCTGACCAGATATTACACGACCGGGGGGCAGTGGATCGACAGGAATAATACAACCTGGGACGGTTTTATTGTCAACAAATACCCTATAGAGACGCAAACACCTTTTCAGGGTACGGACATACCGTTGGCCAGATGGGCAGATGTCCTTTTAATGTATGCTGAAGCGGAGGTGCGCAATACCGCAGCCGCACCATCAGCGGCGGCAGTAGCGGCGGTCAATGAAGTACGTAAGCGTGCCGGCATAGGTGACCTGCCGACCAGCGCTACAGGTAGTGCCGAAGCTTTTTTGGAGGCTTTGCTGACTGAGCGGGGTCATGAGATGCTGTATGAAGGGATGCGCAAGATTGACCTGATCCGATTTAATAAGTTTGCCCTGCGCTCTTTTCAAATTAAAGGAGTAGTTCCTACGCATCAATATATGCCGTTGCCGAATTATGCCGTGCAGCAGGCGGAAGAGTCGTATGGAAAAAGTTTAACCCAGACATACGAGCGGGAAGGGTGGAGAACAGATCTTGCCACCGCACGTTAACCTTATTTAATTTATATACCCATGAACAGAATTCTATTTTTATTCTTGTCTCTCCTGGTAGTTTCTTGCGGAAATAAAGATATTCTGCGACCCGAATGGCCCGAGTGGCCGATGTCGTCGGCGCCTAAAATCGAAAATGCAATCCTCCGGGGAATTGAAGGCGAGGAAATCATGCCGGCAGGTGGAACAGTACGCTTTTCTGCCGATGTTAGCGATGAGAACAATGATCTTGTGTCCTATCAGCTTCTGATCACCATGGACGATGCGGAAATCTTAAACATTGCGAAGCCTTTATCCGGACGCTCCGCAAAGATCGAGCAGGAAGCTGTCTTACCTTTTGTTGCCGGTTTTCAAACCGGGCGTCTCACGGTCACCATCAAGGTGTCGAATGCACTGGCCAATACGACGACTGAACTCAAATTGGACGAGTCTGCCAGTATAGAAGTGGTGCGCCCGCAGACCCCGCCTAAACTATATCTCGTGGATAATCAGGACCAGGTTTTTGAAATGGTTAAAAGTATGGGAGAGGAATTTGGTTTTTATACCCATGCGGCAGACCTGGCGGATATAGGAGCCAACTTTAAAATTGCCGAACGCGTGGTCGATGGAGCCCCCGACTATTCGGGGTTGGTGTGGGGCTATTCGGAAGGTAAGATTGCTGTGGTGTCCGACGCCGCAGCGGAACCTATCCCCACGCCGTCGGCAGGAAACCATACACTGGAAAATATTTCGTTCGATATGCTGAGTTTTCGTCTGGATCAAATGCTTACATTGACTATCGATGTCAATATGGCTAACTTTTTTGATATTGGTGGGGACTATAAGCAGCTGGATGTCAGCTTGGTTGAAAATGCCAAAGTAAACTTCGTCGGTATGGGAGCAGAGATAAATAAGAGCCTGCGCCCTGAGTTTTTTAAGCCTGTTTCCGGAAATACCGCAAAATTCACGGCACCTACCGCGTTGTATAACTTGAAATATCATACAACCAGGAAGTTGCTCTACCTGGAGCGGCCCAGAGACGTATTTTATCCCGAGGTGATGTATATCGTCGGTACAGGAGCAGGTTTCCCGCAACAGCCCTATGCTGCCACATTGGCCTGGGATTTTGCCTATCCCCACCAATGGTTTTTCTTTAAAAAGACGGGGGAAACGTCATTTGAAGCGGTATTGTACCTGGATAATACGATGGGTTTTAAATTTTACAGAGGATACGGCTGGGCGCAGGAAGAAGATACAAAAAATAACTATTCCGTAGGACCGGCCAACATCATCACGCGAAATGGCGCGGGTGATTTAGTTCCCGGACCGGATTTTCAGCCGGGGGTGTATCGTGTCCATATCAACAAAGGAACGGAGATGATTTCTGCCGTTCGAGTAGATTAATTTTTAAATCAGAATAACATGAAACGAAATACTTTGCTTGCTATTTCCTTGCTGTGCATACTTTCTTGTACACCGGAGGCTATGAAAGCCTATTTCTCCATCGAAGAGTTTTCGGAAAAGATCATACTGGGGAATGCTGCCAATGCGCATGAATATACGATCCGCTCGAATACGGAATGGAAAATCAGTCAGGTAGAAAATCAATCTTGGTGTACCGTTACGCCTAGTCAGGGTAACGGAGATGCGGTTATTACAATCAATACGGAGGCTAACCCGGGGAAGGGACGTAGGACCATGTTTCAAATCACCGCAAAAGGTGTGCAATCGAAGCCGCTGGAGATACAACAGGGAGAAGGGTATACGCCCGCCCCTGCGGATGGATTTCCGATTGTTGCATGGACGGGTATTGAGGCGGAAAATGCTTTTAACAAGTTTGTACTCATGAAAGATGCCGGTATTAATACCTATCTGGGCTGGTACGACGATGTAGAAACTGTCCTGCGTGTGCTGGATGCGGCGGAACAGGCAGGCGTAAAAGTAATCGCTTCCAGTCCGGAATTAAGTACAGATACTGAAGAGACCGTGAAAGCCTGGATGGGACATCCTGCACTGTATGGTTACCACCTTGACGATGAACCGGAGGTGAGTGAGTTGGAAGGCTTGGGTCAATGGGTGCGGCAGATACAGGCGGTGGACAGCTATCACCCTTGCTATATCAATCTATATCCGAACTGGGCCTGGGGTAAGGAGCAATATGCAAACCATGTGAATCTTTTTCTGCAACAAGCTCCCGTACCCTTTCTGTCATTCGACAATTATCCGGTCGTGTCCATTGACGGTAATCCCAATATCCTTCGTCCCGATTGGTACCGTAACCTGGAAGAAGTAGCCTCGGCAGCGAAGAAAAAGGGTATTCCGTTCTGGGCTTTTGCTCTTGCGCTATCACACAGGCTCGATGCAACACATTTTTATCGGGTGCCCACACTCCCGGAACTCCGGCTCCAGGTCTTTAGTAATCTGGCCTATGGTGCACAGGCTATACAGTATTTCACCTTTCACGGTATTTACATCGATAGCAAGACAGCCGTGTACGATCTGGTGAAAACCGTCAATCAGGAAGTACAGCAGTTTGCTGACGTATTTCTGGGTGCTAGTGTACTCGGCGTCTGGCATACAGGGGCGGAATTGCCTGAGGGCACACAGCCCTTGGGCGCCCTGCCCGATGAAATCAGATCGTTGACAACGAGTGAGGGAGGTGCTGTCGTGTCCCTTTTGGAAAATAAGGGTAACCAATATTTTATGGTCGTCAATAAAGATTTCCGTAACGCCATGGATCTGACCATGGAGGTGAATGGCGGTGGAGTAAGCAACCTATCGAAAGAAGGTCAGCAGGTGTCCGTAACAAATGCGACGTGGTCGGTGGATGCCGGTGATTGGATGATTTTTACTTGGAAGAAAAAATAACTGTAATGAATATGAAACTAAAAATGTATGTATCGGTTGCCCTGATCGGGTTGTTATCCGCATGTGGAAACTCTAAGCCAACACCTGGCGAGGTATGGACGACAGAAAAAGCCCACGAGTGGTATCAACAACAGGGTTGGCTACGGGGTGCCAATTTTATACCCAGTACTGCCATTAATCAGCTCGAAATGTGGCAGGAAGATACCTTTGATCCGGAGACCATAGCGCGTGAGTTGGGCTGGGCAAAGGAAATCGGCATGAACTGTATGCGGGTATACCTGCATCATGCGGCCTGGGAAAACGATAAAGAGGGTTTCAAGACGCGGATAGACCATTATCTTGATATCGCGGACAAAAAGGGTATGCAGACGATGTTTGTATTATTTGATGATTGCTGGGAGCCAACTTACGAGGCGGGCCGGCAGCCGGATCCAAAATCGGGAATACACAATTCCGGCTGGCTCCGTGATCCCGGAGATCTATACTATAAAGGTGACACTTCGGTGGTGACGCCGATACTGGAACGTTATGTTAAGGATATCTTGACGACCTTTAAAGACGATAAAAGGATTCTGCTGTGGGACCTGTACAACGAGCCTGGCGGTTCGGGGCCTTACCGCTACAACGACAGAAGCCTGCCCTTATTGAAAAACGTCTTTGTCTGGGCGCGGGAAGTCAATCCGACGCAGCCGGTATCTGCCGGTGTGTGGGACCTGAACCTTAAAGAACTCAATGATTTTCAACTCGAAAATTCGGATATCATTACCTACCATAATTATGAATCGCCGGAGATACACCAGAAGCTGATTGACTCGTTGAAGCAATATGGAAGACCATTGATCTGTACAGAATATATGGCACGTACGCGTAACAGCACCTTTCAAAATACTATGCCTATACTAAAGGCCGAAAATGTGGGGGCCGTCAACTGGGGGTTGGTAGCAGGGAAGACCAATACTATTTTCGCTTGGGATACAGCTCTTCCGGAGGTGGATGAACCGCCGGTATGGTTTCACGATATTTTCCGTAAGGATGGCACGCCGTATTCTAAAGAAGAGATCAATACGATCAAAACATTAACTTCCGATACACCTTAGATATCTTTAAAAACGAAGAAAATCGGGTGAAACACCGACAGCACATCATCTGTCGGTGTTTTTTATTATACAGCTCGGTATTCCCGTCACAATAACGTGCTAATATTTTTAGTACAAATATAGCTTTTTTCTTATCTTTGTGTTAACGCAAAAGATACGATGGAACAGCCAAGGTATATAGACCCAATTACCGATTATGGTTTTAAGCGGATATTCGGCTCAGAAGTCAATAAGGATTTATTGATAGCATTTTTGAATGATTTGTTCCGGGGCAGAAAGAAAATAAAAGATCTGGTCTATAATAAGAATGAACATGTTGGTACAACAGACGAGACTGGTGCTGTTATTTTCGATCTGACCTGTACTGCAGATGACGGGGAAAAATTCATTATCGAGGTACAGCGTAGTTACCAGAAAAATCTTAAACGCCGGATGTTGTACTATGGGAGTAAGCTGATAGCCGACCAAGCTCCTAAGGGTAGACGTCGGGAATGGAATTATGCTATCAGCGAAGTGTATGTCGTCGTCTTAATGGACGGCTTTAGCATGCCGAGGGAAGAAGATGAGGAAGACTTCTTGCATGATATTTGCTTGTGTAACAGGAATACAGGAAAAGTTTTCTATGAAGATTTGGAGTTTATTTATGTGGAATTGGTTAACTTTGTGAAAGAAGAGGTGGAATTGGAAAGTGATCTGGACGGGTGGCTTTATGTGCTGAAGAATATGTCGAGGATGAATAAGTTACCTGTTTATCTGCGAAAGCCTATATTTGAAAAGTTATTCCATATTGCTGAATACAGTAAACTAAACAAGGAGGAACGCGAGATGTACGATATCAGTCTGAAAAATAAATGGGATGAGTATTCCATTCGTGAAACGCAAAAACAAATGTTGGAAGAAGCCGTACAAGAGGGACTTGAAAAAGGCATTGAGCAAGGACTGAAAAAAGGACTGAAAAAAGGTTTGGAAAAAGGTAGAAATGAAGAGCGTGCTAAAGCTGAGGCAGAGAAGCGGACTTCTGTTATGAAGATGTTAAAGAGCGGTTTCGATGTCGAGATGATTGCTGATATTCTCAATTTATCGGGCGAAGAGATTGAGAAGTTGAAGGGTTGAAATAATACCTGACCCCAACCATTTTGCATTTCACTTGTTTATTCCTATAAACAACATGATTATGCAAGATCCAAAGAACCATAACGCGGAGCCGGATAAAGAATTCCCTGGCTACCCGCATTATTCCGCAGAAGAAGATATTTACAAGCAGGAAGAGAAGGTGCCGGATGAGCGCCTGGGGCAGACACCCGACCTGGAAGAGGAAGAACGTTCACTGGATGAAGGTTTGGATGTTCCCGGTGCGGAGCTGGATGACGATTCGGAAGAGATAGGATCCGAAGACGAAGAAAACAACTACTATAGCCTCGGCGGTGACAACCACGAAGATCTGGAACAGAGTGAGGATTTTTAGTACGGCCGTTGCCTGATCTATCATCTGAAACCGTAAGAAAGTATGGCGACTATTACCGGTCGCCACTACCTCTTTCCCGCGGCCTGTCTGTCGGGTCGTTGGGTGTATCGTTCAGCTGTTCCTGCTGTGGATCTACACCAGCTTCAGCGTCACCGTCGTGTTTGACATCGACATCCTCGATTACTTCGCCGTCTTTCCCTATTCTCACTTTCTTTTTCTTCTGCATCTCCGTGCCTACAAGTCTGTTTTCGTTTTTTGTTGCCATGTTATTATGATTTTTCTTGCTTATAAAACAGCTGACGGCCTCGTGTGTTGCAAACAGGTCCGACATTCAGGTGTTTATACTTAGTTGACGCAGCAATCTACCGTAGTTTCACCTGATTGTTATCGAATTTTTTTCTTTCTTCAACCATAGCTGCGAAGAACCGTTCTATTAGCGAAAATCATGTGTTATGGAATATCCTTTGTCAATATCGGCTCAGGTAACCCGGCAACATTTGCTTACCGGAAAGTTCCGTACCTTATATGAAAGGCATCCGGAGCGCTATCCTTATACCTTACTTTCATCCGGACAGGAGGTGCTACTGCGCGTGAATCTTCCCAATAGCCGGATTCTGCTTGTGAAGCTACTTTATTTAAGTGATGCCCTGGCCTCATGTGCGTTTGTACATAGGGGAGATGATGACTTTGTCCTGAAAATAAACGGTGCTATAGGGATTTTTCATATACGTGTTTCCTTGACGGTAAGTGATTTACTGCATATTCACTATAAGGTAAACTATCGCCCCTCGGAAGCGCTGTGTGGCCTGGATACTCCACGGGAAGTGTTGCTCTTGCATGAAAAAGGCTTGGCCGTTCCCCCTGAAGGGCAAGTGTATGTACAGCAGAAGCAGCTCCGTTCAGGCATCTGCTTCACTGATTTTGGCCAGAGTTCGTCGGGGACATTGTTTTATTTTCAAAACCTCAGTGCATTAAACACTTATGCGGAGGATTCTCGGATAAGCTTGGGTGATAGTGTGCAGGTTGCATGGCCCGAATTGGGCTTTAAGCTGACGAGTTCCTCAGAGCTTCCTTTGCAGAAGGGGAAAAAATATGGTTTCCGGGAGGGGTATCTGATTTTTAATCCGGCGCAACCTGAAAGTGCATGGGAAGCGTCACAGCAATATCTGTCCGCATTGGAGACGGTTTATCAAAAGATAACAAGGCCGCGGCCGACAGTCCGTCCTTTGCAGCGCTATGGTGTCAAAATTTTGAAAGCACTGGCCGAGCATCACGGCTGTTGGCAACAGGTGGGGGAGCATGCCTATCTGAATGCATACATGAATGACTACCATAATCCTGTGGAAAGTATGGTGCAGCTTGCTGTGCTTACCCCTTTGTTGCTATACGGCCAGACCTACCCCTCGCGAGCCTGCAGGAAAGTAACGGCGGAGCTTTTGCGTGGATTTCCGGCATTTTATGACGATAAGTTAGGCTGTTTTGTACGGTGGATACCTGAAAAAGCGCACCACCTGGATCACGACGAGGAACAAAAGAAACCGCGTATCATGGATTCCTGGTATCTTCATCATCCGCTTATCCAGCTGGCCTTTATTTTGGAAAATGGCCTGACAAACGAGAAGCTGCAGGAGCAATTTTTCAACTCCCTGCGTTTTTGTATGGATGTTGCCCATCATTTCGACTATACCTGGCCTGTCTTTTACGATGTAGACACATTGGGGGTGGAAAAGAAGGAAGTCGAACCCGGCGGAGGTGGTGAAAAAGATGTAGGGGGAATGTACGCCTTCCTGATGTTACGGGCTTATGCACTCAGCAAAAAAGAGATATACCTGACGGAGGCAAAGCGTGCTGCGAAAAAATTACGTCCCTACGGCTTTGACTTAATTTACCAGGCCAATAATACAGCTTATGCGGCAGAAGCTTTGCTGGAACTGTGGACATTGACGAGGGAGAAAGAATATCTCCGGCTCAGTGAACTGTGTCTGGGCAACCTCATACGTAATACAGCACTGTGGGAAAGGCGCTATGGAAATTCAAAAGTATACCCTACATTCTTTGCGCTTTTTCCTCTGCCGGATGCTCCTTATTCCGCCGTCTTTGAAGAGCAGGAATGTGTGACGTCCTTCCACCGCTTTATGCATATGGCCCATCATAGCAAGGCGCCCTTATCCAGGGAAATTTCCATCTTTTTAGCGGAATATATCAAATATGCCAGTGAACGGCTACCTTACTATCTTCCACCGCTGCTTCCTGAGGATACGTTGGCACCCGAAGTAAAAACGGGCTATCTGCACAAGAAAGTATGGATACCCGTAGAAGATTTGGGCGATGGATGGGAAGCTATAGGCTCGGTCGGTCAAGAGGTTTATGGTGCCGGGTGCCTGTTTGCACTGTTACACTTCCATTTTCTGGAACTCGACAGTCCTGAGCACACCTGTTTTATCAGTTATCCTTTTGTAATTCGCAAGAGAACCGCCGACAACGTAACAATACACGTGCTCGGGTCGGCCGACTATTCCTGTATGTTGCGTTTATGCGGCACTAAAGGGAAATCGTATACGCTTCAGCTAGCGGATGGTCAGCATATTCCCTTGCGTCAGAAAGGAACTCCCGCTGAAACTGCTGGTGACCAGCGGCTTGTTATTAGCTGGAAATAACCCATAATTTTGGTACTGGTTAGTTTGTTCCGTGTTTATTACCTTTGTCTGAGACGTAAACATTCTTTTGTGAAAAAACTATTCCTC
>JBEBVG010000070.1:0-15257 GCA_040392845.1 Sphingobacterium sp.
GCAATATCCACCATCAAACCAGAAGTGTTGCAATCTAATCAGACACGTTCGATTACAAATAGCTTGGCTGGTCAGGTAGCGGGTGTGATTGCTGTGCAACGTAGTGGTGAACCGGGCTATGATAATTCGGATTTCTGGATTAGGGGGATGAATAGCTTTGGCGCCAATACAACACCGCTTGTACTGATTGATGGTATCGAGCGAAGTTTAGACAATATCTCGCCCGAAGAAATCGAATCATTTTCGATCTTGAAAGACGCAACGGCTACAGCGGTCTATGGGGTAAGAGGGGCGAATGGTGTCATTCTCGTGCAGACCAAGCGAGGCAAACAAGGTAAACCCCGTTTTACGGTTAAGGCTGATTATGGTTTGTCACAGCCGACGAAGCTTCCTGAATTTGTGGGAGCGGCTAAGTATATGGAAACTATTAATATTGCCAATGCTTACTCGGGGCTATCTCCTTTGTTTTCCGAAGAACGCATAGAACGTACCCGTATCGGTTATGACCCTGATCTGTATGCGGATGTGGACTGGATGGATGCCGTGACCACACCTTTTTCGGGCAATGGAAGGTTGAGTATGGATGTTAATGGTGGTACAGAGCGCCTCAGATATAGCTTGGTAGCGGCCTATTTTAATGAGACTGGTATGATTGCTGTGGATGATCGGCAGAACTATGACTCTAGATTAGGTTTACAAAAATATAACCTGCGTAGTAATGTAGACTTGGATCTGACTTCTTCGACCAAGCTTGCTGTGGGGATAGGAGGCTATATCACGGAGCGCCAAGCCCCCGGCATCGGAATAAGCACGATTTTCAGTCGGGCCATGGATACGCCGCCCTATGTGCATCCAGTAATGTATTCCAATGGTGAAATTCCGCGCATAGATGCTCGTTATAACCCTTGGTCGGATGCTACGCAAACAGGGTATCAGCATCGTTACGATAGTAATCTGGAGACGCAGCTCAATGTGGTGCAAGATATCGGGATGCTGATTCCCGTATTGGATGGACTGAAAGGCAGTGTGTTAGCTTCCTTTGATGCATTCAACCGACACGATCAGCGGCGGACCAAAACGCCACGTAATTTTATCGCCAGTGGTCGTAATGATATCGGTGAGCTGATTACTTCCGAGGTTGGAACTGACGGTCAGGAGTTTTTAAATTATAGCCGTACCTCAGGAGGTGACCGAACTATTTATTTTGAAAGCCGGTTGAACTACAATAAGACCTTGAATAATGTTCACCATTTGGATGGATTATTTTTGTTCAATTTACGAGATTACGTCAATCAGAGTATGAGCAAAGCCATTGATGCACTTCCACATCGGAATACCGGCATAGCGGGCAGAAGTGCTTATTCGTATGATGATCGCTATTTTGCGGAATTTAATTTTGGCTATAATGGCTCCGAAAACTTCAAACAAGGCTATCGTTTTGGTTTCTTTCCTTCATTTGCTATGGGATGGATGCCTTCCAGTGAACGTTTCTTCGAGCCTTTACGCGGTACCGTCTCTAAATTAAAATTCCGGGGATCTTGGGGATTGGTCGGTAATGACCAGATACAAGGTGATGATGAAAATGATGTTCGCAGATTTGCTTACATCTCTACAATAGATCCCACGGGCGGATATTCTTTCGGATACACAAATAATTTTAGCTATGGTGGCTGGCGTGAGGGCGATTTCGGTGTCGATAATATGACGTGGGAAACAGCGGAAAAACTCGATATCGGTATGGAACTGGGCTTGTGGAACAACGCCGTGCATGTGCAGGTAGATTGGTTTAATGAGAAGCGTCGTGATATTTTTATGCGTCGTAAAACGATTCCGGAAACTGCAGGATATAATCTGTCACCCTTCGCCAATTATGGTAGGGTAGACAATAGCGGTTTTGAAATTGAGCTTATGATTAACCATAGCTTTTCGCCCGATTGGTTTATTTCCGCCAGAGGTAACTTTACCTATGCCAAGAATACGATTATTGAATACGATGAATCGGAGAACTTGAAACAATCTTTCCGTGCGCGAACAGGACGCTCTATGAATCAGCATTTCGGACTGATCGCCGAGGGATTATATTCTTATTCCGATTTTGACGACGAAGCGAAAGGTATTTTGAAAGAAGGGATGCCGGAACCTTCATATGGACCTGTGAAAGCAGGGGATATCAAATATAAGGATCTCAATGGAGATCGGGTTATTGATAGTGATGATGAGACAGCAATCGGTAAGCCCTATGTACCTCAGACCATTTTTGGGTTTGGTATAAATACCCGCTACAAACGCTTTGATCTGGGATTCTTGTTCCAGGGGGCAACAGATTTTACCAATATGCTGCAAGGAGCGACTTTGGTTCCCGGTAGTGGTGGTGGCGGAACAGGTAATATCTATGCGAATGTAGACGATCGATGGACACCTGAGAATCCGTCCAGCAATGTAATATGGCCGCGGCTGTCTAGTGTGCAAAGCTCAAACAATATGCGCTCTTCGACCTGGTGGCTTGTGGATGCCTCTTACCTTCGCCTGAAAAATATGGAGATTGGATATACGTTGCCGAAGGCTACTCAAGAGAAGCTCCTAATGAAGAATGCCCGTATATTCCTGCGTGGAAGTAATCTGTTGACTTTCTCGTATTTCAAAATGTGGGATCCGGAAATAGGATCGCAGAATGGTTTGAAATACCCACTTCAGCGCATCGTATCGGGAGGTATTGAAATAACGTTTTAAAGGAATTTTACAATCATGAAGATAATATATAGAATAGTAGTCGTCACCGTAATCTTGGGGCTCTCATCCTGTGATAAATTTTTGGATAAAATGCCGGATGATGCGCTAAGCTTGGAAATGGTATTCAATGATCGTGTGCGCACCGAAGAATGGCTAACGGGCATATACAATAAGGTGCCTGATCCGTTGATGGACTACACGCGGCAATGGGGATCTACCTTTTTCTCTGACGATGCACAGATAGCAATTGCGATGAGCCAGTTTAATGAATATTGGAAATGGGTGGTTGCCAATAACCAGGGTTCGATCAGTGCTACCGACAAACCACCTATAGATATATGGGGTAATGCCTATAAAGATGTACGCTCTGCGCTGCTATTTATAGAGAATGTGAAGCCTTTAGAGGCTCAGGGACAGTCGGCCGCCATGGTACAGCAGATGAAGATGGAAGCTCGCTTTTTGATTGCTTTCTACTACCACAAGTTATTAGAGGTATATGGTCCTTTTCCGTTGATTACGACATTGGTCAATTCGGATACTCCTTTAGAAGAGGTGACCGTGGCACGTACGCCTGTAGATGAGATTGTAAATTGGCTAGACAATGAATATCGACAATTAGCCAATTTTTTTCCGGTGTCCTACAGCAATCCCGATCAGATGTTCGGACGCCCCAACAGAGGAATTTGTATGGCTCTACGCGCTCGGCTGTGGCTGTATGCGGCGAGTCCTTTATATAATGGCAATACCGAATATGCGGATTTGGTTAACCCGGACGGCACACATCTGTTTCCACAGACCTATGATCCAAACAAATGGACGAAAGCGGTGCAGGCAACGCGCGACCTATTGGATCTGGCAGAAGAGGGTAATTATGATCTATATCGGGAGTACTACCCTAATGGTCGGATTGACCCATTTCTTTCTTTTCAAAATCTATTTCTTAAAACAGCAAATATCAATAAAGAAATTATCTTTGGCCGGGCAACGAATGCACGCACTTGGTATAATTCAATTGGTAATCCTCGGGGATACGCCGGTGGATCAGGCTACTATGGTTCTACCCAAAACCTGGTGGATGCATTCTTTATGAAGAATGGTCTGCCAATTAATGACGTTGATGCCGAATATGTAGAGACTGGTTTCAGTACAGCGCCGACTATATATCCCAATACGAAGTACAATTTAGGTGGAAGCGCACGGACGGAGGGCTTAGTGTCTGACCAGGGTACTTACAATATGTATGTCAACCGGGAACCCCGGTTCTACATTACCTTATGGCATGACAACCAATGGATACCGCGTGCAGACCGCAAGACGCAGTTCAAAAGCGGTGGACTGGATGGTGGACCTACACACGATTCGCCTCAGAGCGGTTATCTGAATAGAAAAGGTGTCAATCCGGATGCAGATCCAAAAAACGGCAATATTCCCTATCAGCCTGCTATTATCTTGCGCCTTGGTGAGTTTTATCTTAATTATGCAGAGGCACTTAATGAGGTTACACCGGGCCATGCCGACATTCTGAAATATGTTAATCTGATTCGCGAGCGGGCAGGTATTCCGACATACGGTACAGCTGCCGGACAGATTGACGTACCTACCGATCAGATATCAGTGCGCGAGTTGATCCGTAAGGAAAGACGAGTAGAGTTCGCAATGGAAGGTGATATCCGATATAACGATATACGACGTTGGAAGATTGCCGAGGATATCTTTAGAACGCCAATTTATGGGATGAATAGGGCTTCCACCAATAATGGGTTTTATACACGCACGGCATATATGACACGGTCGTGGACGAAACGGAACTATTTCTGGCCTATTTATCAAAATTACAGAGACAATAATGTTAATCTAGTTCAAAATAAATATTGGTAAGATGAGAGAAATAAGGATATATGTATCGTTTTTATTGCTGTCCGTCTTGTTGTTCGGATGCTCGGGCAAGGAAGGATTGATACGTGATTTTGACGATGATCTGGCAAAGGGTATAGAAGACGATGCTGATAAAATACAAGTGGTTGTAGGTACCTATAATTTGCGGTTATTGACATCAGCGGATGTTGGTGTGGAGGATTGGGAAAACCGTAAGCAATGGGTGCGCAAGATTGTGGATAACTACGACTTTGACATCTTGAGTACACAAGAGGGTTATATTACGCAAATAGAAGATGTGGTTGCCGATAAAGCTTATGCGTATGTCGCAGTGGGTAGAGATGATGGGGTTTCAGCTGGTGAAACCAGTGCTATATTGTATAAAACAGATAAATTCGATATAGAGGATGAGGGAACTTTTTGGCTGTCGGAGACACCCGAAGTGCCTTCCAGTGGATGGGATGCGACGATCAAACGTATCTGCACATGGGTGAAATTTAGGGAGATCGCATCGGATAGGGTTTTCTTTGTATTCAATGCGCATTATGACCATCAAGGGACTATTGCACGTGTGGAATCTTCTAACCTGATGCTGAGCAAGATTAAGGAGATTGCGACGGACTTTCCGGTGGTGATGACGGGCGATTTGAATTCGGAACCCCCGAGTGATGCCGTGACCGCATTGGTAAGCACGAAGTTTTTATGGGATTCCAAGCCGATTACAAGAACACCGGCGACAGGTCCTGAAGGAACGTATTATGGGTATGATCTCACTAAGGCGCCGACATCCCGCATTGACTACGCTTTTGTTTCACGGAAAGTTCACGTGTTGGAATATAATGTGATAAATGATGATTTTACGACTGGGAATATCGCTTCCGATCACTTGCCGGTACGTGTGAAGGTACAGTTCTAATGAAGATATAACATATGAAAAGAATACTGTTTTTTATTGGTGTATTTATACTGTTTGCAGGATGTAAACAGGAAGCTACTGTTGTGCCTGTACTGGAAGATCTTATAGCCGATTATCGGCAGGATGACGCTATCCGTTTAGAAGTATCGGAGAAACAGATCACCCTTGACCCAACGAAACGAAGAGAACAAGCCTTATTAGTAACTTGGGAACCGCTAACGGATATTGAAGCACATTATCCGGTCCGATACTTGTTTAAGATGGATGTGACGGAGAATGACTTTACAACCTCAATTCCTGCTATCGAAATGCCAGAGGGTGTGTTTTTCAAGACGTATACGCACGAAGAGTTGGAGAAGCTTATTCGTACACATTGGCAGAGGATCGAATCCGGCACGGTATCGATCAGTGTGCGAGTCATCGCACAGGTGAGTTCTGAAGAAAAGGTTATTAAGCCCTTGTATTCTACTATTCCTATTGCTGTCACTCCTTTTCAAATTGAAGCCAGTTCACTCTTCGTCTATGGTAATGCGACTGGAGTGGCAAACATGCTCGAGATGGAAGAGATTGTTCCAGGTGAAATTTATGCATGGCGGGGGAAGTTCCGTGCCGGATCGTTTAAGGTGGCGACAGTGATGGATCAAGCTTATCCAGCCTATGGCAGTGGAGATGGAGATCAGATGATACTGATGCAATCCGAAGATGATCCGGGAGGTAGTTTTCTGATTGAACGAGAGGCGAATTATGCGATTTTGGTAGATCGGCTGCAGCGGCGCGTAAGTATAGAAGAAGTTCCCTATGTGAATCTTTACATCGGTGGAGGAGCCACACCTGCTGGTACGTTTACTAATGGTACTCCATTGCCCCTGTCGTGGGATATTTATAAACCGCATGTTGCAAGTATCACGACCAGTTTAGTGGCGGGAGAGACCAAGGTGACTACAACACTGACGAATCCGTTTTCAGCCGGTACAATACAACTCATGGCGAAGAAACCCAATGCATCTATCCTTACAGATTTGGATATGATGCAATCAAACAATGTCCCTGACTGGAAATGGCAGGTTTTAGCCGATCAAGCCGGACGTTATCGGATAGTGTTGGACACGAAGAGTATGAAGATTCAATTTATCAAACTTGATTAAAGGTATGAAAAAGCAATATTTCAAAGGCTTACTCGTGTTATTGAGTGTGCTTTTTATTTGGGGATGTAAGGAGAGTAAAGAGACCGATTTTGTAGGGGAGCAGAACCCCTCAGGAATCAGCAATCTGCGGGCAATATCTGCGGGTGAGGGCGTTTTGCTATCTTGGAAGAACCCGGACAACAGGAGGTATGATCAAATAGAGATTTCGTATGTCCAAACCGGAGAAAAAAAGTCTATTCTGATAGAACCCGACGAGCAAAACTCGGCTGTAGCAATTGACTTGCCGGACGCAAACGTGTACAAATTCCATCTGTTAGCAAAACAGTCTGCTTCCAATAGATATTTTGATGAAATGACAATCAAAGGCAGGAAATTGACTGCCCTAGATCCTGGGGAGGAATTACAGGGATTGTTGAACAGTATTGAAATAAACGGCGGTGATGGTGGTGTACGTGTCATGTGGGAGAATCCGGAAAATATTCCGGCAACGATTCGCGTGGCGTATGACGATCAAACAGTAGAATTGGATGCCACGCAGTTGATAAGGATACGCACTATTGATAATTTGGACTTGAATAGAGTGTACGATTTTCAAGTGTCCCTTTTATATGATGACCACATCAGTTCCGAGACCAGAGTAATATCGGCTACTGCTATGGGTGGGGTGTACAAAAGGTTGGAAAACGACGGCTGGACCATTACCGCTTCTTCGGAACAGAGCGGACAACCAGCGGTCAATCTCTTAGATAATAATCCGGCAACGTATTGGCGTTCTGCCGCGTATGTAGGAGCTGGTCAGCATGTTATTATCGATCTGAAAAAGATTTATTCTATTGCCGCTCTTACCTTGAGTCGGAGGTTTGGTAATGATGAAAATTCTTCATGGGATATCAGAATTTCTACCAGTGTCGATGGTTTGGTTTACACCGAAGGTTACCTTTACCGTAATGATGCTCCTCCTTCAAGACCTAGTCCCAACCCTCTTTTGCGGATAGAGTTTAATAGATTTGCTGAAGGAGAGCAGACTTATCCATTGCCTGAGGTACAAACAGCGCAGTATGTGCGAGTTGATTTTGTACGTGGTGGCGCTACAGCATATGCTGTGTATGGAGATGTCAATTTTTATGGGAAATAGGCCAAAGCGTGTTTAATCATAAAGCATATCGACCAGCTGCTTCGCTTCCTTAACATCGTGGACCCGCAGTATTTGTACACCTCTTTTGAGTAAGAGGGTGTTGAGTGCTGTGGTTCCATTCAATGCCTCTTGGGGAGTAGTTCCCAGTTTTTTGTAGATCATGGACTTGCGGGATATTCCGCCCAGCAGAGGCAGTCCGAAATAATGCAGCTCGTCTATTCGCCCTAAAAGTTCATAGTTTTGGGCGATTGTTTTTGCAAAGCCAAAGCCAGGATCTACGATGATATCGCTGACGCCCAACGCACGTAGCTTGGCAATGCGCTCACCTAGCTCGGTGGCTACATCGGTGACGATATCGGTATAATCCGTGTACTGTTGCATGGTTTTGGGAGTGCCTCGCATGTGCATCAAAATATAGGGAACCTGTAACTCAGCAACTGTAGTAAACATGTTTTCGTCAAGATTGCCACCCGAGATATCATTGATAATATGGGCACCGGCATGTATACATGCTTTTGCTACATCGGCCCGGAATGTGTCGATCGACAGAATTACGTCAGGAAGTTCCCTGCCCAAGCGTTCGATTATTGGAAGGGACCGGTCTATTTCTTCCTGCGTCGTGATATCTACCGCGCCAGGGCGGGAAGAGTAAGCACCAATGTCGATGATATCAGCTCCTTCATCCACTAATTGCTGCGCGTGTAAAAAGGCTTGATCGACGGTATTGTGTTGTCCGCCATCGTAAAATGAATCCGGTGTAACATTCAAAATCCCCATGATTAAAGGGCGTTCGAAGGTGAGTAATTTACCTTTGACCCGGATAGTCTGTGTAGGATAGGTACTAAACATTGCCGGATTATTTACGGATAAATTCAAACTTACCGTCTGGATCCAGCTTCATGATAACGGATGGTCTTCCGTCTCCTTTATCCTCCCGACCGAACTGCACACTATAATCCACTCCTTCTTTAATTTCAGGACTTATCTCATCAAAGTACCGTGCTGAAGGTGCCCCACTGATATTTGCCGAAGTAGATACAATAGGTTTTCTAAAACGTTGTAAAAGTTGCTGACAGAATGGATGATTGACGATGCGAATGCCGATAGAACCATCTACAGCGGTAACATTCTGAGGGAGGTTTTTGGCTTTTGAGTAGATAATTGTCAAAGGGCGGTCAGTGACCTCGATCAGTTCATAAGCGACCTCGGGTATTTCCTGTAGATAGCTCGCTAGCTGATTGTCACTATGTAAGAGCACGATCAAGCTTTTAGCTTGATCGCGCCCTTTTAAGGCAAATATCTTTTCTACAGCCTCAGCATTGGTCGCGTCACAGCCGATACCCCAGATTGTATCGGTAGGATACAGGATAAGACCACCTTGTTTAAGTGTTTCTAATGCCTGATTTAAATCTGTTCTATCGATAATGCTGTTTACCATACTGCTTACACCGCTACGTTATGTTCGCGTAATGCATCATTCAACGATGTCTTTTTATCGGTTGATTCTTTACGTTTACCGATAATTAAGGCACAAGGTACCTGATATTCACCTGCGGGAAACTGTTTGGTATAAGATCCGGGAATCACAACGGATCGAGCCGGTACATAACCTTTATATTCTACAGGTTCAGAACCCGAAACATCAATAATTTTTGTAGAGGCTGTCAATACTACATTTGCACCCAATACGGCTTCGGTTTCAACGCGAATACCTTCTACCACGATTGCGCGGGAGCCCACGAATACATTATCTTCGATAATGACAGGTGCCGCTTGTACAGGCTCTAATACGCCGCCGATACCGACACCGCCAGAAAGATGAACATTTTTGCCGATTTGTGCACAAGAACCTACAGTAGCCCAAGTGTCCACCATTGTACCTTCATCAACATAGGCGCCAATATTGACATATGAAGGCATCATGATAACACCTTTAGCCAAGTAAGCGCCATAACGGGCAGAAGCACCAGGTACTACTCGAACACCTTGCGCTTTATAGTTGGTTTTTAATTTCATTTTGTCGTGATATACAAAAGGTTTGTTTTCAATCTCTTTCATCTCACGGATAGGAAAATACAGAATAACGGCTTTCTTAATCCAGTCGTTTACATGCCAGCGTCCGCCGATAGGTTCTGCAACTCGAAGTTCGCCGGTGTCCAATTTCATGATAACACTCTGGATAGTTTCGAAATATTCTTTATATTCCAAAAGTTGCCTGTCTTCCCAAGCTTCTTCAACGAGTTTTTTAGCTTTTTGTAAATCCATTTGTTTTATTTTCTTATTTGTTGTGACTTACAAATATGCTGATTTTTAATTTCACTTTATATCTTTAATTTTGTTTATGGCAAATGAGACGGAAAAACTTCGGATAGATAAATACCTGTGGGCAATTCGTATTTTTAAGACACGGAGCCTGGCTACGGAGGCGTGTAAGGCAGGAAAAGTAAAACTTAATGGCCAGAATGTAAAACCTTCGTACGTCGTTAAGCAGGGAGAACGCTATACAATTCAAAAGGGCATCGAACGGAAGGAAATTTTAGTTACAGGATTATTAGAACGTCGTGTAGATGCTAAAACAGCTGTACAGTTTTATGAAGATCATACACCTGTAGAAGAAACCTATGGTTTCAAATCGGTTTTTCATGCGCCGGTATTGAAGCGCGATCGGGGAACGGGCCGTCCTACAAAGAAGGACCGCCGTGAAATAGATGATTTGAAAAGTGACTGGTGGGAAGAAGATAAATAAAAAATGGAAACCTCATGGTTTCCATTTTTTATGGTGTCGTTTATCTTTGATCGATAGGAACGTATTGCCGTTCCGTCTCTCCGATATACAGCTGTCGAGGACGACCAATAGGTTCTTTATTGTCACGCATTTCTTTCCATTGTGCGATCCATCCTGGAAGACGTCCTAAAGCAAATAAAACAGTAAACATGTCTGATTTGAAACCTAGAGCACGGTAAATAATCCCTGAGTAAAAGTCTACATTTGGGTAGAGTTTTCTGTCAATGAAATATTGGTCACTTAAAGCAGCTTGTTCAAGCTGCTTGGCAATATCCAATATTGAATCGTTGACTCCCAATTTTTCTAAAACATCGTCACACGCTTTTTTAATAATTTTAGCTCGTGGATCGAAATTCTTATATACACGGTGGCCAAAGCCCATCAGACGGAATGGATCGTTTTTATCCTTGGCCTTTGCCAGATATTTTGCAACATCTCCTCCATCATTCTTTATATCTTCCAACATTTCAATCACTGCCTGGTTGGCACCACCGTGAAGAGGTCCCCATAGTGCATTGATACCTGCTGAAACGGATGCATATAGATTGGCATTCGACGAACCTACGATACGTACAGTCGATGTCGAACAGTTTTGTTCATGGTCTGCATGTAGAATTAACAGCTTATGCATGGCATCGATAACTACCGGATCGAATGTTTTTTCACAATTAACTTCTCCAAATATCATATTGAGGAAGTTTTCAATATAGCCGAAGTCTCTTCTTGGATATACTACAGGATGGCCTAGTGATTTTTTTTGGATCCAGGAAACAATAGTAGGCATCTTACCAAGTAAGTTGATAATTGTTTCATTTTCTTCTTCCTGTGACTGATTAGGATTCAAGGATTCGGGATAGAAGGCTGAAAGAGCTCCAACCAGGCATGAAAGCTGTCCCATTGGATGAGATTTTGACGGAAAGCCAGCAAAAAACATTTTCATATCTTCGTGTACCGTCATCTGCGCCTTGATTTTACCTCTGAAGTCTGCCAGGACTTCCTTTGTAGGGAGCTCTCCATATATTAATAGATAGGCAACTTCTAAAAAGGTAGCTTTCTCAGCTAATTGTTCTATAGGATAACCTCTATATCTTAACACACCATGCTCACCATCGAGAAAGGTAATAGCACTTTTTGTTGCTCCCGTATTTTTAAAGCCCGCATCTAGTGTGATATAACCGCTTTGATCCCTTAATTTGGTGATATCAACGGCCTTTTCATTTTCTGTTCCTGTTAAGATAGGCAGTTCGAGTTCTGTATTGTCTAATTTAATAAACGCTTTTTCAGACATAATTTTCTATAGTATACTTACACAAATATAAAAATGTGCCTCAATATACGAATTACCACTAAATATATATTACATAGGGAAGACATTTTTGCAACTTTTACTACGGATACGTTTTCGTAAATCGCTCGGCTCTTCGTGGTTTTATTTAAAGGTGCCTTAATATTATTCAAAAAAGCCTAAAAAGATATTTAATAAAATAAAATTTTTATTCTTTAATCAACGAAGTTGGTAAGACGACAGTTTCGAATTCTTCAATAGCATATTTTGACTCAATCTGCCGGATTAACAGTTCGGCAGCTTGTTTACCCATTTCAAAGGCGGGTTGGGATACGGCTGTAATCGTTGGCGAGAATAGATTGACAACTTTAGAGTTTGTGAAGCCAGCGATTTTTATCGTATTAAGCTCCAGGTAGGCATTATTTTTCATGGCTTGCAGGTATCCGGTAGATAATTTATCCCCGGAGATAAAGATGGCATCATAATTTTCTTTTACGAGTTCGGCTATGGCTATTTCTATTTCTTCCATGTGAAGACCGCCATACTCGCAGTATTTAATGAGGTCGGGGTTAAAAGGGAGTCCATTTGCAGCCAGTGCATTTTTATATCCTTCCAGTCGCTCTCCGGTAATGGAAAGTCGTTGGGATCCGGTAAGGTGGGCTATTCTTCTTTTTCCACTATCGATAAGGTATTGTACGGCATCGAAAGTTCCTTGTTTATTGTCGGCGATGACTTTGAAGGCGTCTATCTGATTAGGTACGCGATCGAAAAAGACGATAGGAAATCCTCTGCTGATTAATCTTTCTATATAGGAGAGATCGGTGGTCTCTGATGATAAAGTCATCAACAGTCCATCCGTAGAACGGGAATAGAGATATTCGATATTCAGCCGTTCCCGTTCCGATGATTCGTTGGTCTGGGAGATAACGACCTGATAATTTTTTTCCTGAGCGACCGACTCAATACCGTCGATCACCTGGGAAAAGAAAGTATTTGCTATCTCACTGATGACAATACCTATGCTATTACTCTTTCGTTCTTTGAGACTTCGTGCTATAGGATTGGCCCTGTAGTTTATTTTTTCTGCATATTCCAGTACGATCTGCTTTGTTTCGGCACTGATTTCGTAGCTATCCCGTAAGGCCCTGGAGACAGTCGAAGGCGATAGGTTGAGCGCCTTAGCGATATCTTTTATCGTATAGTTTTCATAAGCCATAGGAGTAAATTTACGTAATAATACCCAAAATGGCTTGAAAAATAAAATTGTAGCTTCTCCGAACGAGTTTTACCCTAAAATGGAAAATAGTTTTTAGCGTTGTGATAGCTGATGTCGCTTATTATTTTTCCAATCCATTCGATATCGGGCGGTAATTCACCATATTCTATATCCTGTCCGAAAATATCACAGATCAAACGTCTAAAATATTCGTGACGAGGGAAAGAGAGAAAGCTCCGCGAATCCGTAAGCATGCCGACCAGGCAACTTAATAACCCCATGTTGGATAAAGCATTTATTTGTTTGGTCATGCCGTCTTTTTGATCGAGAAACCACCATGCAGAACCAAATTGAATTTTTCCCCGTACAGAGCCGTCATTGAAATTGCCGATCATCGTCGCTATTAATTCGTTGTCTGCTGGATTGAGGTTGTAAAGAATGGTTTTGGTCAACTTGTCGTTATTGTCCAATCGGTTTAAGAATTTGGATAGCATTTTCGCCTGGCTGAAGTCACCGATAGAGTCCCATCCTGTGTCGGGTCCATTTATACGGAGCATACGACTGTTGTTGTTCCGTAGCGCACCCAAATGATATTGTTGTACCCAACCTTTTTCATGATCCCATTCCGCAAAATATATTAGCATGGCTGATTTGAATTTCAGGTTTTCCTGGTGCGTAATCTCCTGGTTTGTCCTGATTTTTTGGAAGATACGCTCAATTTCCTGCTCTGTGTAATCTTCGGCATATATTTGCTCCAAGCCATGATCAGAAATACAACAACCGTTTTCTGCAAAAAAGTCATGTCTACTTTTCAAAGCTTGTAAATAGCTCGAAAACGAATCAATTGCCCTATTGGTTACAGCTTCCACTTGGTCGATATACGTGTTCAAGATGGCAACATCGTCAGCATTCATAGCCTTGTCCGGACGAAAAGCTGGTAACATTTTGAAAGTCTCGTTTTCCTTTGCAAATTGCTGATGGAAATTAAGACTGTCTATAGGATCGTCAGTCGTACAGACTACTTCTACATTCATCATGCGCAGCAAACCACGAGTTGAATAGTTGGGCTGTGCCAGTTTTGTTGCTGTCTCATCGTAGATTTTTTCGGCAGTCTTGGGTGATAACAAATCGGTAATACCGAAATAACGTTTTAACTCAAGGTGTGTCCAATGGTAAAGTGGATTCCGTAACGTATAGGGGACGGTTTCGGCCCATTTTAAAAACTTATCCCGATCAGAGGCTTCACCAGTAATATAATGTTCGTTTACACCGTGGGCACGCATAGCGCGCCACTTATAATGATCGCCATTTAACCATACTTGGCTGATATTTTCAAACTTGCTGTCATTAGCGATTTGTTCGGGGATTAAATGGTTGTGGTAATCAATGATAGGCAAGCCTTTTGAATAATTTTGATATAATTCTTGGGCTGTTCTTGTTTGTAAAAGAAAATTATCGTCTAAAAATGTTTTCATCGTTGTAATTTATAAGCTAACTCCTCGTTTCCAAGGAATAAAATCATCTTGATTTAATTGTACAGCTTTGGGGACAACTTCTCCGCTTGCTGCTTTAATACAGTATTCTAATATCTCTTCTCCCATCTCCTGTATGGTTTTCTCTCCATCTATAATAGGACCGGTGTTAATATCAATAATGTCGGACATGCGTTGTGCCAATGCATTATTTGTCGCCACTTTGATAACGGGACATATCGGATTTCCTGTCGGCGTGCCCAAACCCGTCGTAAATAATATTAATGTGGCACCGGCGGCTGTTTTTCCGGTTGTAGCTTCCACGTCATTTCCCGGTGTGCATACGAGGTTCAATCCAGCGTTGGTAGCTTCCTCCGTATAGTCCAGTACGTCTACGACGGGCGAGCTGCCTCCCTTTTTTGCTGCGCCGGTACTTTTGATCGCATCCGTAATAAGGCCATCCCGTATATTTCCGGGAGAGGGGTTCATATGGAATCCGGAGCCAACTTGTTCCGCCGCCTGACTATATGCCTGCATCAAACCGATAAATTTATGCGCGGCATTTGGGTTGATGGTCCGATCAATAAGATTTTGTTCTGCACCGCATAATTCCGGAAATTCTGCCAACAATACCTTTCCACCCAGTGCAACCAGAAGATCGGAAGTATAACCTACAGCGGGATTAGCCGATATACCAC
>JBEBVG010000071.1:0-15136 GCA_040392845.1 Sphingobacterium sp.
GCCGGACAACCCATGTGTGGGACATCAAAATCTATGATGACCAGGAGCGCCTGCTGTGCATATCAAGACATACCGTGGCGATAGTGGAGAAGAAAGGGTAGAGTAGATGTTAGGATATTAAAAATAATCAAGCTAAAATTTGGAAAATGTTATCTTTTGGGATAACTTTACTCTGTGCATAGACGAATAATCTTCTACGAGAATTATTTTATTGAATTTTACCGAGAACAAGACCAAAAGGTAAAAGAAAAAATTCAATATGTTTTCGAGATGATTAAGCAAGTTGAGCGTGTGCCTGAAAGATTTTTAAAACATTTAACAGGCACAGACGGACTTTACGAAATTAGGATTGAGTATCAGTCAAACATCTACCGTGTTTTCTGCTGTTTTGATAGGAGCAAGCTCGTGGTATTGTTTAATGGATTTCAAAAAAAGACACAAAAAGCATCAAAAAAAGAGATAGAGAAAGCTATACAAATCATGAAGGCATATCGCGATAGTCGGTAGATAGGTTAAAAAAGTAAAAAGCAACAGGATGAAAGATTATAAAGACATACAGACATTTGACGATCTAATCGAGCTCGAACATGGAAAAATCGGAACGGAAAGCCGGAATAAATACGAGGAAAATGCACAGATGTTCATTGTAAGTGAAATGTTGAAAGAAGCCCGCAAAGAAGCAAAACTGACCCAACAGCAATTGGCAGAAAAGACAGGGACTAAAAAAAGTTATATCTCTAAACTTGAAAACGGAAAAGGCAATGTTCAGCTTTCCACGTTAATTCGGATTTTTGAACAGGGCCTCAACAAAAAAATTGGATTAACTTTTCTGTAAACTGAAAATTAATATGAGAGCCACCTAAACTTTGTTATTTCTACACGGTTTGCAAATTGTTCTTGATAGGTTTTAGCTTGAGGTCTTTAGCACGCTCGGATGCGAGATGTAGATTGTATTTGTAAGCTAAAATTACATCTCCCGAATCCAGATATTCCGATAGCTGATCGGTTCACTAGGGTCTCCATGATCCTGCAATCCAATAGGCCCCTTGCCATGAGCTGTATACTGTGGCAATCCCACATAAGGCGTATCGCCTTTGATTTCCG
Organism: Sphingobacterium sp.; assembly: GCA_040392845.1. Taxonomy (GTDB): domain Bacteria; phylum Bacteroidota; class Bacteroidia; order Sphingobacteriales; family Sphingobacteriaceae; genus Sphingobacterium. The sequence goes on from JBEBVG010000071.1 coordinate 1,105, forward strand.
TATTATTCTGAATGACGACGCCATTGTGAATGACGGTTACCCTTGCCGGATAAAGCACGGTACCATCTTCTTTAAAACGTGGTGCCGTATACACGATATCGTACACATTCCATTCGCCCGGCGGACGTAAGGCATTCTTCATTGGAGGAGTCTGTTTATATATACTTCCTGCCTGCCCATTGGAATAGGTTCTATTATTATAGCTGTCTAGTACCTGCAATTCATACCGGCCTTGTAGAAAGATTCCGCTATTACCCCTTGCCTGACCTTTACCGGTGATGTTAGCAGGTATTCTCCATTCGATATGCAACTGAAAATCTCCAAATTGCTTTTTTGTTATTATATCTCCTGTACCCTTCTTGACGGTCATCACACCATCCTTCACGTCCCATTCTGCAGGCTTCCCATTCTTACTGCTCCATTCGGAAAGGTCTTTCCCATCAAACAGCACAATAGCATCCGAAGGTGCGGTCATCACCGCATTGTCCGAACTTTGTCCCGGTGTTACCACGGCTACTTCCGGTTCCCAGAATTCGGTCATCCCAGGTTTCATCGGGGTTGGTGCAGGTATTTTCTCCTGCGCATAAGAAGAGGACACACTAAAAGGAACAATCGTTAAAAAGGCTAACGTAAATTTTGTAAATGCGAACTGATTCATTCTTGTCATATTTCTTGTCATAAATCTACAAAAAATCAATGACGAATTTTATACTTTATCCTCTAAAACAGTAAGTATACAAATCAATAGTCTTATCAAGTTTTTCCTACTAGTTTCTATGAGGTAACTCAATCCCGTTGGATTCGTAAAAACATGTATGGAAAGTGGCGATTGTGGAGAAGAAGGGGTAAGATAGTTGCCGATTTGTCAACTTTTTTATACATTTGTCCTTAAGAGATGTTAATTCTAAAATTAAAACTATTAGATGATTTCAAAAAGAAACATGCCAATACACGGAAGAGCATAGACGCGTGGGTTACCTTGGTAAGGTTGGCCGAATGGACCAAAAGCCAGGACATCCTTCAGGACTTTCCAACAGCAAAGATTATTACCTCAAGCCGCGCAAGGTTTAAGATCGTGGGAAACAAATACAGGTTGATAATCGAGGTCGATTATCTCGACAGATATGTTGACATCCGTTTCGTAGGTACTCATGAGGAATACGATAAAGTCAATGCAAAAACAATATAGAAGCCATGTGGTATTTAATAGAAAACGAAAAAGACTATAACAAAGCTTTGGAACGCTTTGAGGAAATAAAATATGCCAAAAGGGGCAGTTTGGAACATAAAGAAAAAATGCTTTTGGTTACGCTTATTTCCGAATATGACAAAAAGAATTTTCCGATTGAACATATAGATCCAATCGAAATGATAAAAATTCGCATGGACGAGTTTGGTTACACCCCTAATCAGTTGGGTAACAAGACTACTATGAGTAAGGTCCTCAATTACAAGAGACCTTTGAGCCTGAACATGATCCGAGCATTTTCAAAGACCTTAAAAATTCCTGCAGAATTCCTTATTCAGGAATATGAACTTAAAATCTAGAAAAAAATAGCAGCAAAGCAGGCATAGCTAAACAAATTGGATAAGTCATTCACCGTGTCATATTATTCGTGAGTAGGTTGATGCATCATCAATTCTTCAAGCAAGTTTTCAATATAGTTATATGGATACTTATGAATTATAAAGCGATGACTAGCATCAATGTTAGGATCCCAAAAGTTCTTCCCATCTTCCTTAATTACAAATTTACCCGGATCACTCAAATAAAAATAGTCCTGTGGGTTACGAATTGCTATCAATACTGCTGTTTGATCCCAAGATTGCCTATTTTTTGCAATTTGTGGTCTATAGGTTTTTAAATTATACTCATAACCTTTAGCAACAGGGCTATGGCTCCCTAATTGGGCCACCTTAGCACCGGTAAAAATCTTAGCTCCAATCTCAAAACCGCTGAATAGAATCGGCTTAGGCCATTTTGTAAAAACTTGCATAGAAGCAGATGCATCTTTATTAACGTTAAACTCGTCTCCTTCTGGGAAACCACCAGCCATCGCTATTAAATGTTTAACCTTAATTTTCACTAAATCTACGCCGTTTAGTGCAGAATATTCATCTGGAGTCGAGTTTAATAAATCACTGATATTAGAAAGAAACCCAACAGTCAGCATTGTGACACTATTATCAGGTTGTGCGGCTAGCACTTTTCGATAAACACTGACGGCACTGGGATAATCCTTATTCCTCAATTCAGGTGCATACGCATTAACTATTGTATCATTCCAATTGTTGGGCGCAGTAAAATCAGGGGATCCTTTACCTGGAACACCAATAGGTATGTCCGGTCTGTTAAAATAACGATTGTATACTTCAATAGTAGGAGCAATTGTTGGATGCCTATCGCAAGAAACTGTTGCTAATATTTCACATTCTCCACGATCAGCAAGAGCATGCAGCATAGCAATAGCACCAATATCATCATAGTCCGGCCCCATATCCGTATCAAAGATGATTTTAGGTTTATATACAACGTCATCTTTTCTCACTTCTCTTTCTTTCTGTGCGAAGCATGAACCTAGAGTCCCTAAGATCATTAATAAAACTATTACTTTCTTCATTTTTTTAAATATTCTAATATCTAACATTAACAATTAAATCATTTTACAAATTCTACCTCTTTCATTATTGAAAGCATTTTTCTCACATTAAAAGCATTAAAAGAACTTGTCATACCAGAAGTTTTTAAAAAGGTACCATTAGCCTCATATAATAATATACCTCCGACAGTAGAATCTTCATCGACTAAAGAGAAGTATTTATCATTCAATTCGGCCCCTTGTCCTAAATAAGCATGTATCCAAACTCTCTTCTTCTGCTTATTCGCATATTCCTTTATTTCTCGACCTAGATCTGCTTCATATTTATTGAAATAATAGTCCTTAATAGTGACCTCATCAGCCAAGTCAATAGCGCGTTTCCAATCTAATACTACCTTAGGCATATGCCACGCTGCTATATCATGCCAATCATCACCCAAAACAGGATTAATGTAAGCACGTTTGAGATGAATCTGTAACTTCTTATTTAATCTGTGTGCAAGCCTCGAAGCTTTTTCCAAAAAGTCCATAAAAAAATCACCTCTTATCTCCATTATTTTCAATGGGTCTGCATTTGCCGTCAAAATATCAATCCCATATTTCTGCTTATAGCGTGCTATAATCGGTTCATTGTATCCATAATTAGCATAGTCAGCTACCATCCCGGAATGGTTTTGTAGCCTTATATCCACTCCATCAAACCCCATCATCAACCATCGCTGAATATTGTCTAGCCAATAACTCCTAACCTCCTCATAAGCTTCACAAGGAGTTCCTTTCATGTATTCTCTCTTCCCTATTGCAATCCCGTAAACCGGGCTATTTGACCAACCATTTCCCCAATGTCCAGCTCCGTGCCATTCGAATTCAAAACCCATCTCTTTAAACGACTCTACCGCTGCTTTACCCACCAAATGATAGCCTTCTTTACCCCACTCCCGATCTTGAATAGATAAATCTTCTCCTCGTATAGCGGGACTCCTTGCATAGATAGCTGCTGTAAGTGGAACTTCCCCAAAACTGGTAAATGCCTTAATCATAGAATGAGGTATAGTGTACAGCCCTTGCCCATGGTCATCAATAGTTAAAGCAAAATAATCGTATCCTTCATTTTTAAAATTGTCTCCTCCCATCTCGAAGTTAACATCAATTACAAGATACCGGGATGATTTATCTTCCACAAAGAAACTATTAGCATCCGTCCCCATCCTCTTCTCAACTTTTGATGTAACCCGAACATTGTTATTATACCGAACATACTTTCCGTTATCCTTACTCACCCAAACAGCTATTTCAGGTCTCTTAATTTTAGAATCTGGTATTCCTTCAAAATTCAAAAAACTATTCCTCCCCACCCTATCCTTTAATTCATCTACTTTAAAAGCTATTTCAAATCGCCTTATCGGTTCTTCTTTCCTCATGGCTACTGCCGCAGGTGTAGGCTTTCTTTTGACTCTCAAATCTGGGCGTTGGGATAAAAGGTTATCAAAATAAACATACTCCCCACCTATTGTTTCAAACTGACTAAGACTCGATGGAGCTTTAGTATGATGTGGTATAGTTTGTCCTGATCCTCCTTCATAAGGTTTATAGACTGCCCACGCCTCCATGCCCTGCTTCTTTGCTTCGTGAAGATACGCAAGATTCGGATCCCCTAATCTGACAATATTTTCGAAAGCGGTATTACCCGTAGAATTGCCAGGAGGCATGACTGCTAAATAGGGATATGAGAAAGAAGGGTACCCCGGATTACATACGACAAGATAAATCCTTTCAAAGCCCATTTCTTTAAATAACTTGATTTCATTGGCAATCCGATCTTGCGTATAAAAACCACTCGCTATCTGAGGAAAAATATCGATAACAGGTGCTAGGACTTTACCTCCCCGCGTGGTTTTTAAAGAACGTATATTCTCGTTGAGGTTTTGAATTTGTGACCGATCTTGTCCAAACAAATTCCAAGAAGATAGGCTCTGCAAAATATATACAAACAAAATAACGGATAGAATTTTCATGATCTGATTAATTAATATTTGAACCCTAATCAAGTTTGACCTTAACAACAGCCTTTCGAATCCATTCCTTCTTATCGGTTTTTACACAAGGGCGATGGACATCTTCAGGAAAAAAAATAAAAAAATGAGATGAATCAGCTATATGATAAACATCGGTCTTAGGAGATTTATAAAAAACAATATCTTTTTGTGAGTTATAAGGCTCTATCTCTTCGACTTCTTCCAATTGAGTCAGACCGATCTTTTCGACACCATGTACCAAATACTGTATATCTGCATATTTTCTATGCGATTCATATTTGCAGTCCTGCTCATCCCTTGTTTCATATTCATCGATATTTACAAACAGATTATCTCCGTCCAAATCATATCGACCAACATTCAACTTCGAGACATCGTTATCTTTAAAAAATTGAAATGCCTTTTTCCACCGTTCAGGGTGTTTTTTGTAAAATTCATCAAACTTCACCAAATCAACGGAACTGTGATGAGATATAGTACCATACTCACGTGAATGGATAATAGTGATGGAATCTATTTGCAAAGGCAAATCATTTGACGAAGAAGAAATACAACTATTCATTATGACGAAAAATATAATACCTATTATTATGATCTGGCTGTGTTTATTTTTTAACATTGCTAAAGTTTTAATGATTTTAATGGAATAATAGCCAACTCACATTGTCTTTTTTCATCATCACTAAAGTGGGCAGTATAGACGACGTAAAGCTGACCATCTCGTTCAAATGCTGTAGGGTAGTGGGAGATAAAAGGCCTACTATTTCCCATTGCCTGTACTTTGTATATTTTTGAAAAAAGGAAAGGGTTGAACCTGTCTTCAGAGATGGCTATAGCCAAAACTGATCTCGCTTTGAGCCCTTTGCCTTTCATCTCCGGTACAGGATAGTTAAACACAATATATCCTCTGCCGTCACTTAATGTACCTGCATACATTTTTGAAGAAACTGACCTAAAATCGTGCTGATCCACTCTAGACCATGTCTCTCCATAATCGCTGCTTAAATAAACAACTGGCTTAAAGTCTGGTCCATTTACCCTTGTAAAGGAATAGATAATATTATCTTTTTCAATGATAGTAGTTTCTGGATGTTGATTCTCTGCAAATTCTTCTTTCTGTAGTCTGACAACTTTCCATTCTTTTTCAACCCTATCGCCTGCACTAATCAATACTGCCGGTATCAGAGGTAGCTTCCCCAAAGAGGACGCTACTCTTCCAGCGATTATCCAATTACCATTTTTTAACTTGACGGGTTCAGTATTTGGTAGAAATAGATCTCCAGCAACGCCGGTTTCTTTCCAATCTTTTGTATCCTCATTGTATTGATATATAGATGTGTTGATAATGCGGTCATGCCCTGTCATCTTTCCGATAAATGCGAAAAGTTTCCCTTCAATAGAAAGCATTTGAACAGGGACATAGTATATACCCTTTTTTTCCTTGTCCTCTACCACTATTTCGGGTTGAGACCAAGTAAGCCCTCCGTCCGTTGATCGTCTAGCCTTAATACACGACTCTCCGACAATCTCTGCTTCCGGACAACTATACCACGCAGCGATCAACTCTTTTTTATGTCCGATGATTATCGGATCGTGCAAAAATTTATCTCGATCGTTGTTGGGTTCTATGAGCACATGTCTAATTTCATCCGGAAAATGAAGCTTATCCCCACTTACTTGTATATCTTCAGAAACATATAATCTAAGCGTATCATCACGACCTATTTGATCTTGTCTAAGAGAAACTGTCAAACCATCTTTTGCAGAACTCCAGCTTAAGAATAATACTAAGATTAAGCTAAAAACTAAATGCATAATTACTAAAAGTTACTTAAATGAGTTTAAAGGAATAACAGCAACCTCACACTGTCGATGTTCGTCACTAGTAAAATGTGCTGTATAAATAATATATAGCTTGTCATGATATTCCAAAGCTGTTGGATAATGTGATATCAAAGGTTTGTCCGTACCTGGTGCTTGTATCTTAAATATTTTGGAAAAAGAAAAAGGCTTTTCTCCATTCTCTGAAATAGCGATCGCCAATACCGATCGAGCTATAAGCCCCTGTCCGATCTGTTCGTGAACCGGATAGTTGAAAGTAACATATCCTCTTCCATCATTCAGATTACCTGCATATATTTTTGACGACGTAGATCTAAAGTCATGTGAAGCTATCTTCTGCCAACTTCTACCATAATTATCACTTTGATATAAATAAGGCATAAAACCAGGACCGTTTCGTCTTGTGAAAGCCAAGAGGCTCTCTCCATCAATTATTAAAGTTGTTTCTGGAATCTGGTCAGACTCAAACTCATGATTTTGTAACAAGACAATTTTCCACGGCTTTGTGAATTCATCCCCCTGACTAATCGCTACAGCTGGAAAAAGCGGCCAATATGGTAGTGTGCTATAGCCCGAAACAGCTCTTCCCCCCATTATCCAATTACCATCTTTCATTTTTATGGGTGCATTGTTCGGCATAAAGGGACCACTAATATCCGACAATTCCGTCCATAGTTTATCAGCCTCATTATATTTGAAAATGGTGCACCCTCTTACACCCTTTCCGATAAGCTTCGAAGCAATAGCGTAAAGCGTGGAATTGTATGACAAAAACTGCATAGAAGCAAAATATGTACCTCGCGCAAGACTATAGCTTGCTGCCGTTTCAAATTCAGACCATGTCTTTCCACCATCCTTAGATCTTTTTACCCTAAAAGAAGCTTCTGTGAAACTATCAATATCTGGACGGCTATCCCAGCCCGCAATCAATTCATCACCATGAGCAATCAAGGTTGCATCATGTAAAAATTGATGTCCTTTATTATTATCCTCCACTACAACATGAGATATACCTTCAGGATAAATTAACTCATCAGCATGAACAGTCAAATCCGCCGAAGGATATACATTGATATTTATGGACTCTTTCTTTTTGTCTTCGGGTAAATTAATCTGACTTCCCTTACACTGAACGAATAAAAGAGTCATCCAAATCAACATTACATGTATTATATAAATTTCAATATTTATAAACTTCATCCTACTTTTTATTATCTCCACCCAGGATTTTGTACCATATTAGACATCAAATTGATATCAGACTGAGGTATAGGCCATAAGTAATGCTTCGACGGATCAAAAACACGTGTTTTCAAAAATATCCGCTGATAGAAGGCTATATCTAATCGAGATATCCCAGCGCCAACATTAAGGCTATAAAAGTTACCTCCATCCGTCTCTGTCGCAATCTTCCAACGTCTTACATCAAAATAACGATGCCCTTCGAATGCCAGCTCTATCCGTCGTTCATGGCGAATTTTTTCCTGCATCTCCTCTTGAGTAAGATCTTCTTGTAAATCTGGCAGTCCAGCCCTAGATCGTATTTCATTCACGTAGTAGTAAACATCAGAAACAGGTCCCTGAGATTCATTCAATGCTTCTGCGTAATTCAAAAATATTTCCCCCAACCGGAAAAACACCCAAGTTTTATTGGTAAATATATTTTGGGGAATACGCACATTTTCATCAGAGAATTTTTTCATCAAAAAGCCTGTTTTTGAATAGTCAACCCCACTTTTTGACCTTCCATCCAAACCACTGTTCCAAAATTCAATTGTACGTCCTCTCCACATGGAGCCCGCATAATGAATAGATGCATAAAACCGAGGTTCTCGACCGAAAAACATATTCCTGATACCAGTGGGGTGCCACCCTTTTGGATGTGCAGCAGCAGCAAATCCTGTCTCTTGATATCCTGATGCAGTGTTAATAATTGGCTGTCCACTAGGCGTATACCCTAAAATAGGAGTACTACCATCAGCCATCTGATAAGCATCCACCAGCTCCAACAATGGAGCATAACCGCTATGTCCTCCCATTCCATTGGGAGTAGACCGGGTTTCGGTTAAGGTAAATCTCCCGCTATTCCTGGCGAATAATACTTCCTTATTATGGTTTATTATACTCATTTCATGATAATTTGCAACCGGATCATCACTTTCTGATCTGTATAGCTTATATCCGTTCGCTATAGCCAAATCTATACATTCCTTAGCAGCCGTAGCAGCTACAGCCCACTTTCCTTCATTAAAATCAGGGAATAATCTTCTTCCATCCTTATTTGCTAAAGAAAGATAATCTGGATTTCCGTTCCATAAAGGACTAGCCGCATATAATAAAAGTCTAGCCTTAAGTGCCGCCGCTGCAACACTAGTCGCTCTCCCTAAATCACTGCGCTCTCTAGTAGGTGACAATAGATCCATAGCGTTATTGCATTCTCCTATAACAAAATCCACACACTCATCAAGGGTATTACGTTTAATGCTGTTAAAATCCGTGTCGATTTTATAGCTTTCATCGACAATTGGAATAGGACCATACGCTCGCATCAATAGAAAGTGGAAAAAAGCGCGTAGAAATATAGCTTCTCCAACCCATACACGTTTTTCCGTCTCATCCATGGGCACATTGCCTATCCGTTCCAAAAAAATATTTACGTCACGAATTGAAGCCAAATTAGCACTCCACATATTTAGTATATCGCCACTGACATTCCAAGATCCTGCAGTCAACTGATGTGAAGGGTTGGATGGCCATGTTATCTCCAGCTCAGAAGCTCCAACAAAAGGATTCTGTCCTCCGTTTGTGTGAAAGTCCAAATTATTGGGTACACATGTATAGAGATTGGTCAAGTAACGAAATGCAAATTCACGCTTTGAAAAAACTTCTTCTAATGTCATATCCTCATCCGGTGTTTTATCCAGATATTCTTTCACACATGAGAATAAGCTAAAGCTTAAAAAGGCAAATAGTATTATTTTATAGCGTCTCATAATCTTATTATGTTGATAATTCATTATTTAAAATTTACTTGAACTCCAAAATTGATACTGCGTTGTAAAGGGAAGCTTCCTTCACCATTACCAGCCTCAGGATCGTATAATTTCACTTTATCCCAAAGCGCGAGATTCATCCCATTGATAAAAATCCGAACCTTGTTCATTCCCAAAAGATCCAATTTTCGTCCGGATAAAGTATATGCAATTTCAGCGTTTCTCAACCTTAAATAGCTTGCATCACGCATCCACAAGCTGCTTCTACGATAGTTATTCGTATTCGTACCATCAATAATCATTGGATACTTTGCATTGGGGTCTGGATTTTCAGGAGTCCATCGGTTCTCATAATAATCTCTGAAAACATTATTTGTACCCACCCCATTGCTAAATGGGTAGACAGTGTATCCCTCTAACCAAGTTGTAGCTCTAGCTGTACCTGTAAAAAAGAGACTTAAGTCAAACTTTTTATATCCTATAGTTCCACCAAATCCGTACATTATCTCCGGAAGCTGTGCGTATCCCATGGGCATACGGTCAAAGTCATTAATAACACCATCGTTATTAACATCATCGTATTTGATATCCCCCGGTCTTACTACAGATGAAAAGGTCTGCTTAGGACTATTTTGTATTTCCTCTTCTGTTTCGAATAGCCCAAGAGCCACTAATGCCAGAGATTGTCCCAATGGTCTTCCAATAGCAGATTGATAAGCCCACACCTGAGTAGCTTCATCATTTTTGATGATTTTATTCCGTGCATAAGTAAGATTACCACGTACTGAATAGAACAATCCACTACTATAACTATTATTAGCTTCTATCAAAGCATCAATACCCTTATTGTCAAATACGCCGAGGTTGGCATATGGTAGAACTCCTCCGCGAAATCCTCCTACAGCGGGCATCGTTCCTCTTTGCAATAAAATACCTGTTCTCCTCTCCTTAAACGCATCTACTTGTAATTTAATTTTGCTTTGAGCCATTTCAATATCCAAACCTATGTTTGATTTTGTTGAGACTTCCCAAGTCACCCCCATATTTCCTATACTTGACTCTCTAATGCCTCGAAATGTCTGTTGATCCATTCCGAAGGGATATAGAGGTGCTGATGTCGTATTGACCGTAGTCAAAAACAAAAAACGCTGATTTGAAATCCTATCGTTACCTGATTGGCCATGGGATGCCCTCAGCTTCAAGTGATTGACAAAATCAAATCCCCATCCTTGCTCATTGGAGATAATCCAGCCTACAGAAACGGAAGGAAAAAAACCATATTGACTCCCTTTGGGGAATTGTTCGGATCCATTATATCCAAAATTTCCTTCCACCAAATACCTATTATCGAAACTATATGTAGCTCTTGAGGCTATACCCTGTGACCTACTGGGCAAGTTAGCTATCAATCCTCCAGAAATATCTATAAATTCTCTACGGTTACCCATAATCATTCCACTTACATCATGTTTGCCAAAACTCCTGTTGTAATTCAAAATTAACTCTGAGTATATCGCTCGATTAGCTGTATTGCCTACGGAATAGTTTACTGTGCCTTTTTCCCTGTGAATCAAATATTCATCTTCACCCGTATCGTCATCTTTTCCTATGTATTGTTTAACCTCAAAATCATAAAATCTACTTTGTCTTGCTGAGTAATTATGATCATAAGCAAATCGACCATGCAAAGCTAAACCTGGGGTCACCTGTTCTGATAAATCCCATTTGGAAGCAAATGTTCCCTGGACTTGATTGTCATCAAAACGGCTATAACCACTTTGGGTTACCATTCCCCATGGATTTGATCCTAGAACAGCAAGAATACCCCCAGGACTACCGTCTGGATTCAGCTTTGGAAAAGCTACTGGAGGCGTTCGACGAATCGCCGTAAAAATGGCTTCTGTAGACTCACCTGGTCTATTGAGATGTCGGATAATTCCTCCTATACCTAGTTCCACTGAGAGATTTTTAGTCAGATTCACATCCACGTTTGACCGAAAGTTATAACGCTTTACATTGGTATTTGTGTTGAATTTATTATTCGGATCCTCTTTCCAGAGTCCACTCTGTTCTGTATACCCCACATTGGTGTAATACCTGACTACTTCATTCCCCCCACTCACATTCAAATTATTTATCGTCTGATAACTTCTCCTATTGTAGACTTCGTCAATCCAGTTAACATTTGGATAAAAATATGGATCCGAATGCGTCCTGAATTTTTCTATTTCATCCGGATCCCATTGTTCAGCCTGGTTCACATTTTTCAAAGCTTCGTTCCAAAGGATTACATACTCTTCTGAACCGATATATTCTGGCAAGCGTAGAGCTTCAAGCGTTGCCCCTTCTCCTCGAAACGTAATCTTTGGTCTCCCAATGACACCTTTTTTTGTTGTAATAAGAATAACACCGTTAGCCCCTCTTACACCGTAAACTGCTGTAGCTGATGCATCTTTTAAGAGTGAAAAGCTCTCAATTTCCTGTATATTTAGATTATCCAAACTCCTTTCGACTCCATCAACCAAAATAAGAGGGGCATTATTAGTTCCTAAAGTATTAAAGCCTCGGATAAAAATCCCTGCCTGATCAAAGCCTGGATCTCCACTCGATTGCCTTGTAATCAATCCCGGAAGACGTCCGGCAAGAGCATTGGATAATGAAGGAGTACTTGTCTTTTCTACCTCTTGCATAGATACAGTCGAAACCGCTCCGGTAAGAGTAACCTTTTTCTGGGTACCAAAACCAACAACTACCACCTCGTCCAATCTCGATTGCTCTTCATCAATTTCGAGTATAAACTCTCTATTACGGTTCTCTCCGGCTGATACATCAAGATTCTTATAACCTTGATGGCTGATTTGAATAATGGATAAGGAAGACGGAATTTCTATTAAAAACTTACCGTCAATATCGCTCGCCGTACCGATTCCAGTATCCTTAATTTTAACAGATACGTAAGATATTGGATTTCCGCCTTGATCGATTACTTTACCATTAAGAACATGTTGTGCACACACTCTCCCATGTGCCACAAAAAACAAAACGAATAGAGGAACAAGCCAAAATAACTTTGGCCCTCTTAAAAAGAGGTTATCCTGCCAATTCTTCCGTTTAGCAAAAGAAATTAGATAATGAGCCATAATTTTTAGTTTTATAATTAATTTTAATTGTGTATTACAATTACATATTTACTCCCCCGCCACGATAATCAACCCCAGTCCCACCACAAACAGCACAAACATAATCGCCAGTTTACCATTTACGTTTACCGGCGAACCTTTAAACTCCTTCCAGATAAACACTCCCCATAGCGCAGCCACCAGCGTTGCTCCTTGTCCTAGGCCATACGAAATCGCTGGTCCGGCTTTACCGGCGGCGATAAGATTGAGCGAATTGCCCAATCCCCATATCATTCCTCCTAATATACCGGTCAGGTGTGTGCTGAATCCTCCTTTGAAGTACGCCGCATAGCTTGTTGGCTCACCTACAAAAGGTCTCTTGATAAGGATACTGTTGAACAGGAAGTTACTGAGGAGTATGCCTATCGAAAAAATAAATACAGCGGTATAAGGCGTCATCTTTCCTATTTCAGGCGAAACAAAATTTTCCAGATCCATCGCAGCAGCGATAAAACGGTAGAAGAAAGCCATCAGTACCCCTGCCAGTACAGCGATAATGATTCCTTTCGTATTGGCTTTATCAGCCGTCCCTCCACTTTTGAGTTTATAAGCCCAGGCATTCACCAATATAGCCACCGTGACCAATGCTACACCGACAAATAGCAAAACCGGATCCCCTTTAGGTGCAGACAGGTAATTGATCACCACGCCAAATACCAGCGCAATCCCTACGCCGACCGGAAAAGCCACCGACATACCGGCAATCGCAATTGCCGCGGACAATAGTATATTTCCGGCATTAAAGACAATACCGCCGAGGATAGCACTTCCAATATTGCTCCATTCGGCCTGCTGCAGATCCGCCACGAAACTCCGCCCCTCCTGGCCAATGCTCCCTAAGGTAAAAGCACTGAGCAGAGAGAAGATCAAGATGCCCAAAACATAATCCCAATAAAATAGTTCAAAACGCCAGTTTTTACTGGCAAGCTTCTGTGTGTTGGCCCATGATCCCCAGCAGAGCATCGTAATGACGCAGAAAAAGATGGCCTGATAATAATCGTGTACGATAAACATAGCTATAATTGATTTTGTGTAGTTTGATAATAAACTTCTAGTTCTTTTCGATATGGCGACGACGATTGCGCACCTAAGCGTGTGACAGCAATAGCTGATGCCTGGCTGGCAAATTTCATTGCTTCCCGGATGGTCTGCCCTTCATTCAGTGCGACAGTCAAGGCCCCATTGAATACGTCTCCCGCTGCGGTCGTGTCCACGGCCGTTACTTTTTGAGCTTCAACATAGATGTATTCCTGCTCAAACAAAGCCAGAGCCCCCTTGGCTCCCATAGTAATGATAACATTCTGAACCCCTTTATCGATCAGTGCTTTCGCAGCATCCCGGGCAGAAGTGACATCAGAAACGTCCTTACCTGTAAGTAAGGA
>JBEBVG010000072.1:0-14929 GCA_040392845.1 Sphingobacterium sp.
CAATTGATATATTCGATTAAAAAGCTCCTCAATGTAAAGTGTAGCTGCATTGAAAGCAAATGTCTCTACACCGTAATCGTAGATTTGCTCTAAACCATGCAACGCGAAATCACTGACGACTACTTCGCGTATTTTTGCTTCCACAATTCGATTTTACGTTTAACGGCATGCATGTTGTGAAACTTCCCGTTTTCCGCTTCATGGATCATGCGCTGCATTTCTTCCGGCGTCATTGGGCTACCCGGGATTGCATAATTAACTTTTTCTGCTTTCACTTTCCGCATATTCAAAGATATACAATTATTACGAATGTATGCTTACTAAGCTATGGTCAATTATCCTCCAGTCTACCTCAATCTTGCATATATGTTGAACCATCCGTATAGCATCTTCCTTCATCTTACATGAATTTCGCGGCAAACTGCAAGAGTCCTGACATAAGACGATATACCGATGTGTCATATTACAATACACCTGCCTCATCACTATATACAGCTACATCATCTTCATGTATTTATGGACCAACGTGCATGACGGACACTCTATCGGTATATCACTTTGACCGGGCAGACATTAGTTATGCCCCATCTTGCAATACGGATGGAGCAAAATGCATCACTTCTTCCTCATCTGTATATACTTGTGAGCCATCAGTGATGCACAATGAGCCAAAAGTAATGCATAATGAGTCATCAGTAATGCATAACCGTGAGCGTTTACTCACCTAAAAATCAGTGTTCAAAGCAGCTTAAACCTTGATTTTTACTTAAAAATCAAGAGAGGGGGGCTATTTGCGACACAAATATCCGGTGTTGGCCGTAAAATTGTCGCAAATAGCCCCCCTCCTATAAATATTATTTGTTACATTAACGCACAAGGAATTTTGTACTAAAAACGGAAGATTTGTCAACAATTATCGGTGGGTAACTGGCATTTTACGGTCTGGTTTTTTTATCCAAACACTTCTTTCAACCGCGACACCTGATAATCTACCAGCTTCTGTAAATGTCCCAGAACCATCATCTTCATCATCATGTTTAGTTCTGCTTCAATAACAAATGTAGCCTCGGTTTCTCCGTCAGAAATTTCCTCCAGCTTCCATGCTAGCTTAAGGGAAAATGGAACATCACCCACAGGAAGACATGTAATTTCACGATTTTCTATCCGTTGGCTCACCTGCAAGGCTAACTTGGCGAGGTTCTTAATTGAAAACCGAGCTTCATCTGTCGTCGATGTCCAATCCTGGATATTATCAGGCATCAGCTGCTCATGATTATTCAAATCGGCCAAAAAAGTATAGACAATAGTTACTGGTTTGGGAATAATGACCGTATTTTGGACTAACGTCATGTCGCTAAGTTATTAATCTTTTGGAGACCAGGAGGAAGGATCTTTACGCCATTGTTCAAGCATATCAATATCACTCTCCAACACATAACTTTTTTCTACTGCAACTTTGATTAAAGCCTCATAGCTACATAAGCTAAATATCGGGCATTTTGCTTCTGCAAAATTCTGAGCAGCCTCATCAAAACCATAAGTGAATATTGACACAAGCCCAACCACATTACAGCCTACATCACGTAAAGCCTTTACAGCTTGCAAAGAGCTTTTACCTGTAGACACCAAATCTTCCAACACAACAACACGTTGTCCACTAACAACCTCTCCTTCTATTAGATTTTGTCTTCCATGGCCTTTCGCATTGCTACGTACATATGAAAACGGCAACCCCAGATCTTGAGCGACCAATACGCCCTGTGGAATGCCCGCTGTGGCTACACCCGATACCATATCAATCGTCCCGAACTCGTCCTGGATAAGCTGCGCAAGCTTTTGACGAATATACGTGCGTATAGGAGGATGCGATAATGTAACCCTGTTGTCACAGTAAATCGGCGACTTCCAACCCGATGCCCATGTAAAAGGACTTTTAGGTTGTAATTTTATTGCTTTAATTTGCAATAAGGATTCGGCAACTTTTTGTTCAACCTCATTTAGACTATTCATGGCACAAATTTATAAAATTTATATGAACCAAAGTCTGCTAATTATGGCAGATTTTGCCCCACTTGTTGAAAGAAACGTACAAACTATTGGTATACAAGATGTTGATCTGGAAAAACTTTTCAACAGTGTTTCGAAGAACTCGAAGACAACCTATCTATGCGTTCACCCTGAAATACATAAAATTGTTAAATCCCTCCTCGCGACATCCAAGGTCATAAAAGCTGCCGGTGGGCTGGTAAGAAATGGCAACGGGGAGTATCTCTTCATACACCGGCTGGGAAAATGGGACCTGCCGAAAGGAAAAGTCGAAGAAAACGAAAAAATGCGTGAAGCTGCCGTACGTGAGGTAGAGGAAGAATGTGGTATCCACATCGATTATCTTGGTAAAAAGATAGCAACGACCTATCATACTTATTATATGCGGGATAAATTTGTCCTCAAGCAAACCCAATGGTATGATATGGGGGTCAACAAAATTCCTAAGCTAACACCTCAAACAGAAGAAGATATCTTGGAAGCTATTTGGGTAAAAGAAACCGAGTTAAAGAAAATAAAAGAAAACACCTATCCATTGATTCGAGATATTCTGGCTGTAATAGAGAAATCTTGAAATAATAATAAACCAAAATACATAGCTGTTTGTTAGTAATACACTACATCATCAAAATAGCATTTATCATGGGAAAAAAAATAGGTTTGATTGTTGGCAGTCTTCGCAAAGAATCCTTTAATAAAAAGGTTGCCAACATTTTAATGAATACAATAGTCGATAAAAGTGAAAATATATACCAGATTATCGAAATCGAGCAACTCCCTTTTTACAATCAAGACTTTGATACGGAAGGTGCACCATCTACCGTCGATGCATTCAGGGAAGAGATAACACAACATGATGCGTTCATATTTCTAACACCCGAATATAACCGATCTATACCGGCGGTCCTAAAAAATGCATTGGACGTCGCGTCGCGACCATATGGTAAAAGTGTGTGGAACGGAAAGCCAGCCGCTGTAGTATCAGTCTCTATCGGTGCGATAGGCGGTTTCGGTGCGAATCATCATCTGCGTCAGTGTCTGACGTTTCTCAATATGCCTCCGTTACAGCAACCTGAAATGTATATTGGTAACATTGCACAACTCTTAAATGAGGATGGAACATCATTCAAGGAACAACAAACGGTAGAATTGTTCGAAAAATTTATTGATGCTTTCGAAGGATGGATTGAAAAATTCTAATCGTTGGTTGTGAGGCTATTTTCTTGCTGTTTTTCCCAGGCTACAACAAGTTTGGCCATCATGCTGTAACGTTCCATCCCTTCGGGCTGATTGTTGTGTTTGAGGTATTGATTGTAAAAGAGATCGGAAATCTTATCTATCCATCCCCTATATTGTTGCCAAAAAGCACGTTCATTTTCCAGATCAGCCCGAACTTTTGGTGACAGCTTATTTCGATACTTTTCATACAATTCCTTATCCCGATATAAAGGGTATAGTAGATATTGAACGGCCTCGTAATAAGCGGAATAACGATACCAAAGATCTTTATGATGCATCAATTTACGGAATGCGATGAAATTACACTCGTCTTCAAAACCTATCCCCATTTGATGTGCTAACTCATGTACATTGACAAAGGGATAAGATGCAAGAGGTATATTTTGATTGACCTGAACCTCCAGGGTAAATGGATTGAAATAACCCGAGACAGTAAAATAAGAAATAGCATCACTGAAGATCGGCGATTTTCCATGGATCTGGCTTTGGCTTAGTATCCCATGAAATAAAGTATCCGTTCTCATCCAATGTTCCAAGTCCTTACGGACTCCTTTTTTATCTCGCTGTTCCAGATCTAAACTATCTCTCAGATTGTTTACGGTAAAAATATATTTCTCAATGACTTGTGCATAGTCATCTATATCGATAGTTTCTGTATTCAGACCAATCTGATCGGCTAGCGGTATCCTATAATAATTGAGCCCCCAGTTGACATAAAAAAATGTGTACACAACGGATAAAAATGCAACAAACTGTATCGCTTTCCTCTTCAAAATACTCCACCATTGCTTTTGATATAAGGACTTTATTAACTGAAATAATAGCCGTAAGAAGATCACCACAAACACGCCATACAATAAATCCCCCATACTAAACGGCAACCAGGAAAAAAGTATAATCGATAAATAAGAAAATTTGGGATAAAAGCCTCTCGAATAGTAATATTCAACCCAATAGGGATTACTTTGCAGAATACATATAAACAGTTGAATCAGCAAACAACAGGCGATTACTCCGAAATACCCCCTAGCTTTCATTTTCGTAATACAACTTATAGTAACTTAACCCCTTCTCTTCGTCATAGCCCTGCTCCAGATACTCCCGCTTCCCATGTACATACACATGGAAGTTTTTATCCAGTTTGAGCACACTTTTATAGCTAGACTGCATCTTCTTGACTGCCGGTGTGGCGATGTTAAAACTGTCCTGAAAAGGTTGATTAAATTCCTCTTCAAAAGAATGTTTATAGTCATTGAATAAGCTTATAGCTTGCGGATTACCTATTACTTCCTCTTCAAACTCCGCACTATCAAAAGTTTCCTTCGACTTAAAGTAATTCATCGAGCGGTTCATCAGGTCGATCTTGTCTGCTGCCGGCAGGTCAAAAACCTCATCCAGCTTTTCCTGAACGAAATTTTTATATACCTTCATCAGGTTGCCGGTCTGTTGGTAATTATCATTCCGGGACTTGATTTGAAGAAAACTGTCCTTCCAATACACGGCTTCGGAAGAATTGGTTTGATCCACAACCATTACTTTATAGCCTTCTTCCCCCTCATCGTTTACGATGACCACACCCTTGTCCAGTTTATTGATATTGATCGCCTCCTGTTCATAATCAAGTTGAAAGCCTCCTTGATCGGGATAAACTTTGAGGTAGGTTTCTTTATTCTCTGATTTAAATATCCCGATAGCCTCTCTGTCCTCCCCTTCCATCTGTACATTTTTCAGTTGGACTACGTACACCTCCCCTGCTTTTATCTTGGGATGCTCGGATATTTCGTATAAATGCTTGGCGATGTGTTGGCTATAGGCATGGAACGCTATTTCCTTATCAAACAACTTCTTTGTGAAATGATATACCTCATTGAGTTGCAGTTCTTCGTTGGGATGAAAAAACCGGTAAACTTCCTGCACCTTAGCAAAAGGCTTCATAAAATATTGCATCAGCAGATCAGGAAGGACTTCGTTTCCTTGCAAAGATATAGGCTCTTCGGATAAGATATAAAACTCATCGTTGGCTTTGTTGCCCACACGGTGTATGGAAAGGTTTTCTAAAATAGCGTCTTGATGATAAAACATGGCTCAAAATAAAAATTAAAAAGTCATATATCAAAGAAGAGAGTTTTTAAATTTCTTGTTCTTATTGCTAAAAAACTGTATCTTAGTCTCTATTAAATCTTGTACAGACTAATGACGACATTGACAATACATTTGGAAAATAAAAAATCTGAAAAGGCAATAAAAGCTGTATTGGATGCGTTAGAAATAAGATATGATGAGTTTGGAGGGCAGCTCACTGCATTTCCCGATCATGTCATAGCAGGCGTTCGTAAAGCCCAGGAAGACTTAAAGTCAAGTCGTGTAAAAGAATACAAAGGACTTAACGCTATCGTTGGCCGCTGACGTAATATGGCACTGAAAATTCAATATACTGATACTTTCGAGTACACATTTAAGGTATTAATTGAATTTTTACAAGAGAATTGGGGTAATAAGGTAGCGAACGCATTTATTGAAGAAACAGAGGAGGTCATCCAATCGATTACAACCTTTCCCAATATGTATAAAGAGAGTAGCTTTGATAAAGGGGTGAGGGTTGCTCAGATCAAAAAATTAAGTTCGCTTTTCTATGCTGTCAGCAATAGCCACCTCACTTTATTATACATAGTTGATAGCCGACAAGAACCTTTTTGGCTATGATAAAATCATTCTTGAGCATATGTCCATATCAGTTTTCGTTACCGCGTTATTATTCTTCTCTCCTTTGGAGCAAATTGTTATGTGGATCAAAACCCAAATATATCGATAGCAACCCGATAAGTCGCTATATGGGCATTAACGATATCCCGGATATCGGGTGAATATCCGCCCCCCATACTTACTTGTACCGGTACTTGTTGATCCCGACACAGCTGTAGGATCCGCCTATCTCGCTGTTTACATCCATCTGCAGAGATGTTAAGCTTTCCCAACTTATCTGTGGACAGAATATCTACCCCGGCCTGATAAAAAACAAAATCTGGCTTCACCGCTGAAAATAGCGGAATAAGGTTCTTTTCCAAAATTTCTAAATACACCGCGTCGTCTACACCATCATCCAAACCGACATCAACGTGCGAACGTGCCTTAATAAAAGGAAAGTTCTTTTCACTATGCATAGAGAAGGTAATGATGTGGGGATGATCTTCAAAAATAACAGCTGTACCATTGCCTTGATGTACATCCAGATCAACGATTAATATCCGTTTCGCCAGATGTTGTTGATACAAATACGCCGCTGCTACCGCCTGATCATTCAGTAAACAAAAACCTTCGCCAAAATCACGACCCGCATGATGTGTCCCTCCAGCTGTATTGAAGGATACGCCGTATGCCTTGGCATAAAGAGCAGCTTTAATAGTTCCGTCGACGATGTACCGCTCCCGATCAACCAATTCACGCGATAAAGGAAAACCAATACGCCGAATCATTTTCGGATCTAACGTCAAATCAAATAGATGGCGTACATAGGAGCTGCTATGCGCCAGGCATGCTGTATCAAAATCTACCCGATCCGGTTCAAAAAAATTCGCCTCGGCAACTAACCCTTCATGGCGTAATTGCTGAGGAATGAGCTCATACTTTAACATCGGAAAACGATGGCCTTCCCTTAATGGATGTATATATGCAGAATGATGGGCTATTTTTAACAATTTAAATGCATTTTGTCGCGCACAAAAATACAAAGAACTAAATTATTATTATCTTAGGATTTTATTATCTAAAATCTAATATTTCATATCTGACATCAATGGAAGAAACAAAAACCTTACCTCAACTAAATGCTGAAGAGATTCGTGTGTTAGGATCTTTATTGGAAAAATCAAAGACTACACCGGAATATTACCCTATGACAATCAATGCGCTACAAGCAGCTTGTAATCAAAAGACATCCAGGAAACCTGTTGTATCTTATGATGAAAACACCATCATTTCTACATTAGATTCACTTAAAAAAAGAGGTTTAGTTTCTACAGTTGTAGGTGGTGGCAGCAGGGTAACCAAATATAAACATAATCTCGCTATACAATATCCTTTAGTGCCGTCAGAATTGGCAGCCCTATGTCTTTTATTTCTACGGGGTCCCTTAACAGCTGGAGAAATCAACTCTAATTCGGGCAGGTTATACGAATTCGATACATTGGATGAGGTACAGGAGCTTTTAAACCGGTTGGCAGAAAATGATCCTGCTTATGTTAAACTTCTACCCAAACGCCCCGGCCAAAAAGAAGCTCGTTTTGTACACCTTTTCAGCACATTCGACGAAGAAGAATATGAAGTAGCAGTTGGGAGCGGGACCGCAAATAGCCAGGTACAGGTTTTAGAAGAAAGGGTTGCAAACCTGGAAGAACAACTCGCCACACTTCGGGAGGAATTTGATAAGCTGTTAGCCGAACTCTCCTAACCGTATATGTAACAAAGAGGTTAAGTTCGTCCGACTTCAA
This sequence comes from Sphingobacterium sp., assembly GCA_040392845.1. Classification (GTDB taxonomy): domain Bacteria; phylum Bacteroidota; class Bacteroidia; order Sphingobacteriales; family Sphingobacteriaceae; genus Sphingobacterium. The sequence goes on from JBEBVG010000072.1 coordinate 7,773, forward strand.
TCGTTTTCGTAAAAATTTGCTCTATTGAAGGGAAAGTCGTTGACTATATTACCTATATTAGCGAAGCGGTATATCTCATATCGTACTGATCAGAGACAAACAAATAGACAATTTAAACTCTTCAAAAAAATAGAACAATGAACAATAAACTATCTGTAAGTGGCTCCTTTATTTTTGCTTTGTTGACTTTTTTCTCGCTCAACAATCCGACATACGGGCAGTCTAACAAGGATTCTAAATGGCTTAATCTTTTCGATGGCAAGACATTAAAAGGATGGAAGGCTGTAGGCGGCAACGCTCCTTATTCGGTAGAAAATGGTACCATCGTAGGGACTATGACAAAAGGTACGGCAAATTCATTTCTAATTACCGAAAAAGAATACGGGGATTTTATCCTGGAGTTAGAAATAAAATTAGAGGGCAGCGAAACAAACTCTGGTGTACAGACCCGAAGCCATATCAATGAGAAAGGAAGAGTATACGGACGTCAGGTAGAAATTGATCCTACTTCCCGAGCCTGGTCCGGTGGCATATACGATGAAGCCAGAAGATTATGGTTATACCCTGTTGATCTTAACGAAAATGCTAAAACGGCCTACAAACCCGAAGCGTATAATCACCTCCGCATCGAAGCTATCGGTGATGAAATGAAAACCTGGCTCAATGGAATACCCGTGGCGTATGTCATTGACACATTGGACAGAACCGGCTTTATCGGTCTACAGGTACACAGTATCCCAGATCATTTGGCTGGCAAAAAGGTCTATTTTAAGGATATCCGCATACAAACAAAAAATCTACAGCCTCGCATTTTTCCGGAGAATATCCGTATCGTAAATCTAAAACCCAACGATTTGAGTACGGCAGAGAAAAAATCAGGTGTAAAACTCTTATTCAATGGCCAGAATGCTGAAGGTTGGCGCAGTGTACGAGGGAAAGATTTTCCAGCTAAAGGTTGGGAAATTAAACAGGGACAGATAAGTGTATTAAAATCAGGCGGTGGAGAATCCACAAACGGTGGAGATATTATTACAAATGATAAATATACGGCTTTTGATCTTTCTTTTGAATTCAAATTGACACCTGGTGCAAATAGTGGTGTAAAGTATTTCGTGACTTTAAAAGAGCAAACAAGTGGTTCGGCTATCGGTTTGGAATATCAGGTATTAGATGACAAAGAACATCCTGATGCAAAGATGGGTCGTGACGGAAACCGAACGCTAGCTTCCTTGTATGATCTGATATCTTCCGACAAAAATGCACGAGCTCGCCGACCAATCGGAGAATGGAATCGCGGAAGAGTGGTCGTAACACCGGATAATGAGGTTACGCATTATTTAAATGGCTTTAAAGTAATTTCCTATAAACGAGGTTCTAAAGAATACAAAGATCTTGTAGCAATTAGTAAATATAAAGATTGGGATAATTTTGGTGAGGCAGCAAGTGGACATATCCTTTTACAAGACCATGGCGATAATGTTTCGTTTCGGAATATAAAAATTAAAGAGTTAAAATAATCCAAAATCAATTATTATGAATAGCGTATTCTCTCGGAGAAACTTTATAAAAAAGTCGACAATGGCTGGTGGTGCTGTTCTACTCAGCAATAGCATATTAGGACAAGTCAAAATGGCTGCACCTAACGAGCGCATAAACCTTGCTTGCGTTGGGATTGGAAATCGGGCTGGAGAAATCATTAAAGCACTTTACAAAACAGGTCTTTGTAATATCGTTGCGCTATGTGACGTCGACTTAGGAGCAAAGCAAACAGAGGAGGTACTCAAACTTTTCCCTGATGCTAAGCGGTATCAGGACTTCCGCAAGATGTTCGACGAGATGCATGCTGAAATCGATGCTGTTTCTATAGGCACACCGGATTTTGCTCATTTTGCCGTAACGATGATGGCCATGGATCTGGGAAAACATGTATATGTAGAGAAACCGCTTGCACATACTTTCAATGAGGTTGAACTACTCATGGCCAAAGCGATAAAAAAACCAAAGGTCGTTACGCAAATGGGAAATCAAGGGCACTCCGAAGCCAATTATTTTCAGTTTAAAGCCTGGAAGGAAGCCGGCATTATTAAAGATGTCACCCGCATAGATGCGCATATGAATATGGCCAGGCGATGGCATGGTTGGGATCCTCACCTTACGGGCTTCCCTTATCCGGAACGTATTCCCGAAACCTTAGATTGGGATCTTTGGCAAATGCATACAATAGGTCATAGTTACAATAAAGATTTTGTCAACGGGCAGTGGCGCTGCTGGTATGATTTCGGAATGGGTGCACTGGGTGATTGGGGTGCACATATCTTGGATACTGCGCATGAGTTCCTGGAGTTGGGACTTCCTACTGAGGTAGAAGCTGTCATGCTAGAAGGGCACAACTCCTTTTTCTTCCCGATGTCATCCACCATAAAGTTTAAATTTCCTCAGCGTGCGAAAATGCCGGCTATGGAAATCAATTGGTACGACGGTTTAGACAATCTTCCTCCTATTCCGGAAGGATATGGTGTATCGGGCTTGGATCCTAATATCCCACCTCCAAGCACAGGAAAACTGGAACCGGCAAAATTAAATCCAGGAAAGATAATTTATTCAAAAGATCTTACCTTTAAAGGTGGATCACATGCGAGTACACTGGAAATCATTCCTGAAACAAAAGCGAAGGATATCGCCAACAAACTTCCTCAGATTCCGAAGACCACGTCCAATCATTTTGCAAACTTCCTTAAGGCGTGTAAGGGCGAGGAAAAGACACGTTCTTCTTTTGCAATTTCAGGTCCATTAAGCCAAGTATTCTGCCTTGGTGTAATCAGTCAGCGATTGAATACAAAGCTTATTTTCGACAAGAATAAAAAAGAAATCGTAAACAATAAGTTTGCGAACGCTTTATTAACCGGCCCGGCTCCTGGAAAAGGCTGGGAACAGTACTATGTCGTTTAATCTCTTATTTGCTTAGAGAACATCTATTTTTAGGCAGTTAGGAAATTAAATTAGAATGGATCGAAGAAAAAACGATCCATTCTTTTTTATACCTTAAATATTATAACACTTGAATTGTGGTACCCTCTTCCACTGGATGTGCTGTACAGATTAAGCACCTCCCGTTTTCAACTTCCCGATCTGTTAATACCTCATTGTAATCCATCCGCACTGCTCCTTTTGTCACCTGCGAAATGCAAGTACTGCACATTCCGGATTTACAGGAATATGGTAACTGTAATTTATGTTCAAGCCCAACATCCAGTATTGTCTTGTTATAGGGTATAGTCAACGTATAATTCGTGCCATTCAATCTTATTACGACATCATAGCTTCTTGTATCAACAGGCTCCTCTTCTTTCTCATCATCATCTTCCTCTTCTTCGGGGAAATGAAAAGTTTCCTTTTTTATATGCTCATCGGGAATTCCCATTCCCAATAGCGTAAATCGACATAAGTCCATATAAAACAATGGACCACATGTATAATAAATCGATTCAACTTCTGGCTCTACATATTCTTGTAATAATTGGATAATATAGTCTCTATTCAACCTTGCCTTCAAAAGATTTTTAGCGTTTGACCAGATAAACTCAATTTTTAATCTATCCGGGTACTTGGCTTGCCAGTCTAAAAGTTCATTATAAAAAAGTGTCTTCTCTTTTGAGCTGTTGCTATAGACCAATACCACTTTGCTTTTCTCTTCACCTACCAGGGCCGTCTTTAATATCGAATACAAGGGAGTTATACCGACACCTGCAGCAAACAAAAAGATAATGCGCCGGGTCTCAGGTTGCGGCTCATAGGTAAATAAGCCTTGTGGATCCATTGCATGAATAACATCTCCCACCCGGGTTTTATGATGCAGCAATCTGGAAATCTCACCATTATCGACTCGTTTAACTGTAATCTCATAGGGCTCGTTGAGTATAGGTGAGCTACTGAAAGAATACGATCTTCTAACCTCCCGATTACCAAACAGAAAGGATAATGTCAAAAACTGTCCCGCTTTATATTCTGGGAAATCCCCTGTTGTATCTTCAAAACGAATTGATATATTTTGATTGGGCTGATGTATAATTTCCGTGATTTTAAACTTATGCATGCTCGAAAGTAAAAATTAAAAAGTAAAAATAAATCCTGACAATAAATGATTGTCAGGATTCTCTAATATCTAATGTCTAAATACTAACTACAACTTACGTTTTACTTCTACCTGTTCGTAGGCCTCCACGATATCTCCCTCCTGGATATCATTGAATCGATCTATATTCAGACCACATTCATATCCTTGAGAAACTTCTTTCACATCATCTTTAAATCGTTTTAATGAAGCTAATTTACCGGTATGGATAACCACACCATCCCTTATAACACGGATATCATTATTACGATTAATCTTTCCTTCCAGAACCATACATCCTGCAATCGTTCCGACTTTAGAGATCTTAAATGTTTCACGGATCTGAACCTCAGCTACGATTTTCTCTTCAAATTTCGGAGCCAACATACCTTCCATAGCCGACTTAATCTCCTCTATGGCGTCATAAATAATGGAATAGAGACGTATATCGATCTGCTCATTTTCAGCAAGTTTACGAGCACCTTGTGTAGGTCTTACCTGGAAACCAATAATAATTGCATCCGATGCGGAAGCTAATAACACGTCTGATTCAGAAATTGCACCTACTGACTTATGAATAATATTTACTTGTATCTCATTGGTAGATAACTTCAATAAGGAATCCGACAACGCCTCGATAGACCCATCTACATCCCCTTTCACAATAATATTCAATTCTCTGAAGTTTCCAATAGCAAGACGTCGGCCGATCTCATCCAGTGTAATGTGTTTCGTCGCACGCATTCCTTGCTCACGTTGCAATTGCAGACGTTTATTTGCTACCTGACGGGCTTCAGATTCACTTTCCAATACATATATTTTATCGCCTGCGGTAGGTGCTCCGGACATACCTAAAATCTGTACCGGAACTGATGGTCCAGCTTCTTTCACGCGCTCTCCCCGTTCATTGGTCAAAGCTTTTACCTTACCCGAATATGAACCGGCTAATATAGGATCTCCCACACGCAAAGTCCCCCCCTGCACTAAGATAGTCGTCACGATACCACGTCCTTTATCTAAAGCAGACTCTATTACCGATCCCACAGCGCGCTTTTTAGGGTCTGCTGTAAGCTCTAATAATTCCGCTTCAAGTAATACTTTCTCCAACAACAGGTCTACATTTTCTCCAGTCTTTGCTGATATCTCCTGTGCTTGGTATTTTCCACCCCAATCCTCTACTAAAATATTCATCGCTGACAACTGTTCCCTGATCTTATCCGCGTTAGCACCCGGCTTATCGACTTTGGTAAATGCGAAAACAATAGGAACATTTGCAGCTTGCGCGTGATTAATCGCTTCTTTTGTCTGTGGCATCACGGCATCATCTGCAGCAATAACAATAATTACAATATCTGTCACCTTAGCACCACGAGCACGCATAGCTGTAAAAGCTTCGTGTCCCGGTGTATCAAGGAACGTCATCCGACGACCATCATCCAATTTTACAGCATAAGCACCGATGTGCTGGGTTATACCTCCTGCTTCGCCCTTTGTAACGTTAGCTTTTCGAATATAATCTAACAAAGAAGTCTTACCGTGATCCACATGCCCCATTACGGTTACAATCGGTGCACGAGGTACCAGATCAGCTTCGTTATCAGGTTCTTCAAGCTCGGCTACTTCCTCATCTTCTGGTTTGATAAACTCAATCTGATAACCGAATTCTTCCGCTACAATAGACAAAGTCTCTGCATCAAGTCGTTGGTTTATAGAAACGAACATACCTAAGCTCATACATGTGGCGATGACTTCTGTCACAGGCACATCCATCAGATTTGCCAGTTCATTCGCGGTCACAAATTCAGTAACACGCAATACTTTAGCCATCAACTCTTGCTCTAATGCTGCTTCCTCAGCCGAAGAAGCTATATCATCCCGCTTCTGACGACGTAATTTAGCTCTTTGAGCAAACTTACCAGATTTACCGGCACCACTTAGACGAGCTAAGGTTGCCTTGATTTGATCTTGAATTTCCTTTTCTGACAATTCTTCCTTAGGAGTCTCATGTCTTCCTCCCTTTCCTCTATTATCGTGTTTTCCTTTAGCGCCATGATGGCCAGGCGCCGGACGAGTATTGGGATGTCTATTATCCGTACGTCCTCCTGCCGGAGCACCTTTTCCCGGAGCTCCTTGTTGCGGACGCCCTTGCTCAGGAGAAGACGGCATTCCTGGTTTATTCGTACGCTTCCGCTTACGTTTATTATCCTGATTAGGATTAGATGACGAAGCTACTGGTTTATCCTTAGGCTTGAATGTCGGTAGTTCGATTTTACCGATGACCTTCGGTCCTTCAAGTTTTTCATATCTCGTCGGAATCATTTCTTCAGATTCTCCACTCTCTTTAGGAGTTGATTTCACTTGTTCTACGACAGGCTTTTTCTCTTCCTTAGGGGTTGTTGCTTCAACAGCAGGAGCAGAACGTTCTACAGATTCCTCTTGAGTAGCTTTTACTTCGTTGACTTCAACGATTGTAGGAGGTGGGGTAGGAATAGCTTTTTCCTCTGCCACTACAACAGGCTCCTCTTTCGGTGCCGGCTCAGGCTTGTTCTCCACTTTATCGTTTGTGGCTATAGCAGATTTTTTATGTTTATTTCTATTAAAACTATCTAAATCTATTTTACCGACAACTTTCAAATGTCCTGCAGTAGAGGATTGCTGTGTTTGTTGTTCCTTTTCATCCACTGCGGGCCTTTCAACAGGTGCAGTTGACACATTCTTAATCAATATCTCGTCACCGCCGGTGAACTCCTCACTTTTAGAAGAAATAGACTCCTGGTCTGCAGCAGTATTTTCCAAAGCCGGCTCATCACGACGAATCTTACCGATAACGATTTGCTTAGCTTCGTCTTTAGCATTTTTATCACCTTGGAATTCTCTCAACAGGATATCATACAATTCTGAGGACAATTTGGTATTGGGCTTTGATTCGACATCAAATCCTTTTTTACTCAAAAAGTCCACAGCAGTACCAATACCTATGTTAAGTTCTTTTGCTGCTTTAAGTAAGTTTATGCTTTTACCTTCTGTCATCTATTTTTTACCTTCT
>JBEBVG010000073.1:0-14346 GCA_040392845.1 Sphingobacterium sp.
GTTCAAACGTTTTATAAGAAATGAATTTAAAAATTAATAACAGGTTCAAATCCATAGGGGGATTATTACTTATAGCCAGCTTGTTCTTCGTTGTGCCCGGAATAGCTTCGCAACAGGATTCGACGGCAACTGAGCCACAGACAGAGGCTGTGGATACAGTTTCATCGGATTCAGCATCAACAACAGCTGCTACCGATACGATCGCTGCGACAGAAGCTGTAGCGGCAAGTCCGGCTGCCGCAAGTAGTGTGGCTACAGCAACACCAGCTGCAGAAGAGGGAACAAAGATAGATCCTCAGGTCTATAAGAATTTCTTTTATTATATCTTGTTCTTCCTCGTTATCTGTACGGTAATCGCTGTTATCGGTAAAATACACTCCCTATATGTACTAACCAAGAAGATGAACGGCAAGTATAACCCGTTAGCAGGTAATACTTTTCAGGCCGTGTTATTGTTCTTATTTTTACTATTCTTCTTATGGGGAGTTTATTATTCCTATACGGTATGGGGTTCATGGGCATGGCGGGAAGCAGCGACTGAGCATGGTAAGGAAGTTGACAAAATGTTTATTATTACCACTGTACTTATAACGATAGTTCTGGTCGTTATGCACATTTTGATTTTGTCATTTACACTGATTTATCGGATGCGTGCCCAACGAAAAGCCTATTATTATCCGCATAATGATACTTTGGAGAAAATATGGACTATCATTCCTGCAACTGTTTTGACAATTTTGGTGCTTTTTGGATTTTTCTCCTGGAGAAAGATTACCAATGTGCCGGAGGAGTTACAGAAATCAGCAATACAAATTGAGGTTTTGGGTGAACAATTTAAATGGTCTGTTCGCTATGCCGGTACCGATGGTATTATTGGTAAACGTAATTATAAATTGACGACGGCTACAAATCCTTATGGTATAGACTTCAATGATAAAGCATCGTGGGATGATATTGAAGGACCAGATATTGTTATTCCGGTAGGGAAGTCAGTACGTTTTCACATTATTTCAAAAGATATTATTCACTCGTTCTATATTCCCGATTTCCGGGTACAGATGAACGCTGTTCCAGGTATGACCAATTATTTTCAATTTACACCGACTGTGACTACCGAGGAGATGCGCGATCGTATGAACGACCCAAGCTACGATTTTATCATGTTGTGTAATAAGATCTGTGGTCAGGGACATTTCAATATGGGTAAGAAGGTAATTGTCGTTACGGAGGAAGAATATAAAGATTGGTTGAGCAAGCAGAATAAGTATTTCACAGAAGATTTGCAAAAGGAGTTTGCACAGAATAGTACGGAAGTTAGTCCTCAGACAGCCGCATTGAATTAATCAAAGAAAAGAACTTTTATAATAGAATATGTCAAGTACAGTTATATCTCACGACGCTATACATCACGATTCACATGGGCATCACCATGAATCATTCCTAACTAAATATGTGTTTAGTCAGGACCATAAGATGATATCTAAACAATTCTTGATTACAGGTATCATAATGGCTGTTTTTGCCATGCTATTATCTATTCTGTTCAGGATTCAGCTAGCATGGCCCGATACAGACTTTCCTATATTGGAGGTGTTTTTGGGTAAATGGGCTGAAGGTGGTCGTATAAAACCCGACTTTTTCCTGTCGTTAGTGACCATACATGGTACCATGATGGTTTTCTTCGTGTTAACAGCAGGTTTATCCGGTACATTTAGTAATCTATTGATACCTTATCAGTTAGGTGCCCGTGATATGGCGTCGCCATTAATGAATATGTTGTCTTACTGGTTCTTCTTTATTGCCTGTGTTATTATGGTAGCCTCTTTCTTTGTTGAAAGTGGACCAGCATCAGCCGGGTGGACGATCTATCCACCATTGTCTTCGGTGCCTACGGCGATATCAGGATCAGGACTAGGGATGTCATTGTGGTTGGCCAGTATGGTATTGTTTATTGTCTCTCAGGTATTAGGGGGCGTTAACTATATCAGCACGATCCTTAACATGCGTACCAAAGGAATGGATCTATGGAGAATGCCTTTAACCATTTGGGCTTTTTTCCTGACAGCTATTGTCGGTTTATTGTCTTTCCCGGTATTGGTGGCGGCTGTTGTGCTTTTAATATTTGATCGATCTGCGGGTACATCCTTCTATTTATCCGATCTTGTTGTACAAGGTCAGATATTACCTAATGAAGGTGGTTCTCCAATACTATTCCAACATTTATTTTGGTTTTTAGGACACCCCGAAGTATATATTGTCGTTATGCCGGCAATGGGTATTACGTCGGAAGTTATTTCGACTAACTCACGTAAACCGATATTTGGTTATCATGCGATGGTCTATTCGTTGGTCGGTATTACTGTACTTTCTTTTATCGTTTGGGGACACCACATGTTTGTAACAGGGATGAATCCTTTCTTAGGAGGCGTATTCATGATTACCACTTTGATTATTGCTGTGCCATCCGCGGTCAAGGCCTTTAATTACACGGCTACATTGTGGCGAGGTAATATCCGTTTTACACCGGCAATGATGTTTGCTATCGGTATGGTGTCTTTCTTTATATCGGGTGGTGTAACAGGTTTGATTGTGGGTAATGCTGTTATCGATATTCATGTGCATGATACCTATTTTGTCGTGGCTCACTTCCATTTGGTGATGGGGTCGGCGTCGATTTTCGGTATGTTGTGTGGAGTTTATCATTGGTATCCGAAGATGTTTGGCCGGATGATGAATGTTAAGTTGGGATATCTGCATTTCTGGTTAACTTTTCTTGGGGCTTACCTTGTATTCTTTCCGATGCACTTTATGGGTATCGACGGCGTACCGAGACGGTACTACGCATTCACAGAATTCCCTTTTATGGAGAAATGGGTGTCAGTTAACTTGTTGATTACCTGGGCAGCTATAGTTGCTGGTTTAGGGCAGGTTGCTTTCTTAGTCAATTTCTTTGGGTCTATATGGAGAGGAAAGAAAGCTTCTCAAAATCCATGGGGTTCGAATACCTTGGAATGGACGACACCCGTGAAACATATTCATGGTAACTGGCCAGGAGAAATTCCAACAGTATATCGTTGGCCTTATGATTATAGCAAGCCTGGACATGATGCAGATTTTATTCCGCAGACTGTTCCTTTTTCGGAGACGATGAGCTCAAACCAAATGCACGATTTTGAAGGAAACGAAGAAGCGATACGTATCCAGGAAGAATGGAATAAAGCAAATAACAGAACAGAATAGGGTAGTAATAACATGTATCCAGCACCAGAGAAACGATTTATAAATACCAATAGACTAACAATTATTGTTTTATTTATCGTTATTGCTGCCGGTGGTATTGTAAGAAGTACAGGGTCAGGTATGGGGTGTCCCGATTGGCCGAGATGTTTTAACCGTGTAATCCCACCTACCGATGTGTCACAACTGCCTGAAGGCTATGAAGCACATTATGTAGAGGGACGTGTTAAGAAAAACGAACGTTTTGCCCGGATGGTGGAGTTTTTTGGTTATGCTGAAGTAGCCGATAAAATACGTCATGATGAATCCATTTTGGTGCATGAGGAATTTAACGCAGCGAAAACCTGGACGGAATATATCAATAGACTAGCCGGTGTCACAGCGGGTTTCTGTTTACTTTTTACAGCTATTTTTTCGTTTACTTATATTAAGTCAAAACCATCCATTTTAATATGGAGCGTTCTTAATCTTTTTGCAGTTGTTTTTCAAGCTTGGTTTGGTTCTATTGTGGTTTCTACGAATCTTATGCCTTGGACAATTACGTTGCATATGTTGCTGGCTTTGGTGATTGTGGCTATCAGTATTTACACGTTCTTTCTGGCTACAACCTTGCGGAACAAAGACATCCTGATTAATTTCCCTCTCGTTGGGTTAAAAACCTTTGGTCTTGTTGCTATTGCATTGACTGTCATTCAGGTTATATATGGTACGGAAGTACGGGAAATAGTTGATCATTTGAATGACGATGGTTTGCCTCGGTCGACATGGATAGAACAAATAGGTTTACCTTATACAGTACATCGTGTATTGGCATATGTGACCTTGTTATTGGTCGTAGGATATTTTTTCCTGGTCAAGAACAGATTTAGTAAATTATCCCTGCAAAGTAAATTTGCCTGGATAACATTGGTTTTGGTGATAATACAAATGTTGTCTGGAATAGTATTGGCACGTTTTGATGTGCCGGCATTTGCCCAAACAACACATTTAGTAATAGCGAGTTTGTTTTTCGGAGCACAGTTTTACCTGATGTTGTTGATGACGAAATCCAACATTTAGATATAACGGGGTTAGGAGAAGAAGTATTTCATGAGAGCATTTATATCAGATTATAACAAGCTTGTAAAATTACGGTTGACGTTAACTGTTGTGTTTTCTGCCTCCATATCTTTTTTGATAGGGGCTATCCAACAGGGTGAAATCATGTGGTTCAACTGGTTGATGTTGACGATAGGTGGCTTTTTTGTTACGGGAGCCGCGAATGGCTTCAACGAGATCATAGAGAAGGATACTGATAAGTTGATGAAGCGTACCATGGACAGACCTTTGCCAGCCGGTCGTATGACGACTGGACAAGCTTTAGTTTTAAGTTTGTTGATGGCATTGGGAGGGAGTTTGATTTTGGTACAGCTTAACTTTTTGACAGGTCTGTTATCAGTTTTTTCTATATTCTTATATGCGTTTGTATATACACCATTGAAGCAAAAGTCGCCTATTGCTGTTTTTGTCGGTGCTTTTCCTGGAGCTTTACCTCCTTTAATTGGCTATTATGCATCTTTTCAATCCGCGGGCTTTGGTTTTGCCTATGCAGAAGTTAGCGAAGCAGCTATCATTATTACACCATTTGTGTTGTTTGCTATCCAGTTTATTTGGCAATTCCCACATTTTTGGGCGATAGCCTGGGTAGCAGATGAAGATTATAAAAAAGCAGGAATACGGTTATTACCAACGACGAGAAAAGATAAGCTATCGGCCATCATTTTATTTGTATCTTGTGTTTTGATGATACCTGTTGGATTTTTACCTTACTATTATGGTTTTGGAGGCTTGATTTTTACGGTGGTATCTTTAATAGGCGGAGGGATGTTCGCATGGTATGGTTATAAGCATCTTACCGAAATGTCGGATGCATCGGCGAAAAAAATTATGTATATCTCATTTGCCTATTTGCCAGTGACACAGTTAGTTTTATTGTTTGATTTTAGTCGGTTTTCCTCTTAGGGGATTGAGTTTTAAAATGAATTTATCCAAGTTTGAATATAGTAATGGAAAATAATACTATTCGTAGTATAGAGGAAGAGCAACGCGTCAGAAAGGCAAAGAAATTTAATCTTTGGCTTGGCATGATCGGTATGTTTATGATGTTTGCAGCTTTGTCCAGCGGCTTTATTGTCTACACCGCAGGCGGAGTAGATAAAGGCATTAAAACATTGTTACCTCAGACATTCATTTATAGTACAGTAGTAATCGTGATCAGTAGCTTGACATTGCATTTGGCTTATAGGGCCGCACGTATGGCAGAGTTAGCTAAGCAAAAGTTATTTTTACTTTGCACGATCATCTTGGGTGTGCTGTTTTTCATATTGCAGGTTCATTCCTGGCGGGTACTTACGGAACAAGGCGTGTTTTTTATCAATAATAATGCATCGCAATCCTTTGTTTATGTATTTACCGGATTGCATTTACTGCATATCGTTGCAGGATTGATTGTGTTGCTTCGTTGTTTTGTCGGAGCGGTAAAATCTATTCCTCAGGCGAATAATATTTTTAGAATGGATCTGGCAGCTCTTTTTTGGCATTTTCTAGATCTTTTATGGATTTATATATATGTTTTCTTACTTTTGAATCAATATTAGTAAACAATGAGTACAACAACTGTATCGCAATTGGATAAGGTTAAAGACGGCCCATGGAATGGAGGCAGGTCGCCTTGGAATTTAGAGTATGGAAAGATCATGATGTGGTTCTTCCTGGTATCGGATGCATTTACTTTTTCATCTTTTCTGATTTATTATGGTGCTCAGAAATATGCTCAGCCAAGTTGGATTGATGCAGATAAAGTATTTCAGTCTATACCCGGAATAGCTGATTCGGGGCAACCTTTAGTTTTCGTCGGTGTCATGACCTTTATCTTGATTATGTCGTCTGTAACCATGGTGCTCGCGGTTGAAGCCGGACATCGGAATGCGAAGCAGGAGGTAGTCAAATGGATGCTATGGACAATTTTAGGCGGTTTGTTATTTGTCGGTTGTCAGGCACTGGAATGGTCTCACTTACATCATCAGGGATTTTGGTTCGGCAGAAATCCAGCTACGGGTCTGGCCGATCCGGCAGCAATAGCAGCGACACTTGAACCGTATTTTACAAAAGAGATTTCTTATACAGCGGCATTACAGTTCTCTAATCTGTTCTTTACGATTACAGGCTTTCACGGTTTTCACGTTTCTATCGGTATCTTGTTGAATATCATTGTTCTTTGCATGACTTTAAACAATACCTTTGAACGTAGAGGTACTTATCTTATGATAGAGAAGGTAGGGCTTTACTGGCACTTTGTGGATTTAGTATGGGTATTCGTATTCACATTCTTCTACTTAATCTAATTATTGACTAAAACTATTATTTTAACGAAAATGGCACAACACGATCATATAGCAGCTTCTCATGTGGAACACGGGCATGGTGAAGGCATGGATAAAAAACGTATCTGGTCCGTATTTTTTGTTCTTTTGGCACTGACCGCTTTAGAATTTTTATTAGCATTGGGTTTTGTACATCATTGGGGCATTATACAGAAAGGAATGTTCTTAAACGTCATTTATATTACACTTACCTTAATAAAAGCGTATTATATTGTGGCATTCTTCATGCACCTGAAATTTGAGAAATCGAGTTTTATCGTTACCTGTTCTATAGGCTTTATTCTTATTGTTTATTTTATTATCTTATTGCTGATAGAGGGTGATTATTTGTTATATCATTTCCAAGAACACCCGCTTTATCCGCACCCATAATAATGAACGTAAGTTCTCGTAAGAAAAATATTTCTACTGTAATAATCCTGGTCATCGTTTTACTGGTGCCAGGATTTTTATATGTAGCTCTTAATCGTATGGGGACAAATGCGTATATCATGCTGCCCATATTTGGTGAGAAAATGCTTTCGGGCAAGATAAATAAAAAGATGGGACGGGAGATTCCTGATACTATTTTTCATCAGATCCCGATGCTTTCTTTGATAAATAGTCAAGGAGATTCTGTAGCTTTTATGGGAACAGATTCGGTCATTAGTATTGTCCATCTTTTCTATACCGAAGATGACGGACTTTCAGTTGCTCTCGCTCAAAATCTACAAGGAGTGGTTGAGCGCTTTAAAAATAACCATAAAGTCAAATTCTATTCGATATCGGTCGATCCGAAGGATTCTTCTTCACAATTGGCTAGCTTTGCAAAGCGATTTAATCAGGGGGGGATGGAAAACTGGGCATTTGTAAGTAATCCGTCTGTTGATATATTGGATTTTTGTCGGGAACAATTGTTAATAGATGCAATGCCTGATCCGGTCGATTCGACAAGGTTTATTATTAGCCCTAACTACGTTCTCGTTGATTCTAAACATCGTATCCGTGGTTTTTATGATATAAATCTGAAAACAGAAGTGGATAGATTGCAAGATGAAATCAAGGTGCAGCTCGTAGAAGAAATTAGAAATAACCCATTAAAGATAGAGCAGAAGTAGGAGATGATTGTAGAGGAAAAGAAATACAAAGGTTTAGTGTGGACGTTGTCCGTTGTTATTCCGTTAGCTGTAGCAGCGCTTTTTGGTGTTAACCTGAGGAAGATGGGCTACGACATAGAACCTTTGTCCTTTTTGCCACCAATTTACGCAACGATAAACGGATTGACAGCAATTTGTCTAGTCGTCGCTGTATCGGCTGTAAAAAGAGGCAAAAGAAAGCTGCATGAGCGATTGGTCAAGTTGTGTATGGTATTTTCTTCTTTATTTTTGCTGATGTATGTGGCGTATCATATGACTTCCGATTCAACTTCATTTGGGGGTGACGGTATCATACGGTACATCTATTTCTTTATATTAATCACACATATCCTACTCTCAATTATTATTATTCCATTTGTTCTTTTTACCTTTATTCGGGGTATTGCAGGAGCCTATGAACGCCATAAAAAGCTGGCACGTATTACGTATCCGTTGTGGCTCTACGTAGCTGTGACAGGAGTGTTAGTGTATCTGATGATTTCGCCATATTATTCACATTAGAAGTATCGCGGTCTGCAATGATCAGTTATTATTCTAAAGGTTACAAAGTGATAGTGTTACAAGGTGTTAAGAACTTGAACAAGTGATCGTCGAACAAGTATTTGAGGTATCGAAGAGTATAATTTTCAATTAAATAATCTTAAAATGAACAAAATCTGGATATATCAGGCGGATCGTTTTTTATCCGATAAGGAAGTTGAAGAGATATCGGCGAGTTTGCATGCATTTGTAGAAACTTGGGCAGCACACGGTAGTGCACTGGCCGGAAAGGGATATATCAGATATAACCTCTTTTTGATTCTTGAGGTAGACGAGACGCAGGCGGGTGTAACGGGTTGTTCGATAGATTCCTCTGTCCGTTTTATCAAAGAGTTAGAGCAGAAATTTGACGTCAATTTCTTTGATCGCATGAAGGTTTCCTTCAAAGATGCTACAGGTACGGTACGATTGGTCGACAGGGCGGCCTTTGAGCAACTACTCAAGCAGGGAGAAGTCACAGCGGATACCATCGTATTCAATAACCTTATTCAACAAGGAGAAGAACTGTCAACCAAATGGGAGGTGCCATTTAAAGAAAGCTGGCATAGCAAAGTGTTTTGAGAGCTTACTTTTCATGGTGTCTTATTCTTAATCAATATAGTGAATAGAAATTTCCGTTTTTTTAACGGATAGTTTGATCCTCTTGCCCAGTGTAAGTGCTCTGTTATCCTGGATATGTCCTGCCGGGCAGCCAAAGGCAACAGGAAAGTCAAGGTCACGGACTTTGTCGAGTATAATTTCTTCAATACTCTGACCAAAAGAGGTTCTGCTGTCCCGGAGGTCTGTAAATCCACCTATAATAAGCCCCCGTAGTCTATCCAGCTTTTTTGCTCGTTTGAGTGTCCATAACATACGGTCAACATTATAATGTGCCTCACCGATGTCTTCAATAAAAAGTATTTTGTCCTGATAACTGATATCAGAAGGAGAACCGACCAAACTATGGAGAATTGCCAGATTGCCACCGACTAGAATACCTTCTGCATTGCCTGCCCGGTTAGGAAGATCTGCAGCATTGTATTCCAGGTGAATCTTTTTTCCAAAAAGAGCATTTCGTAAGGATAAGCGTGAGTCGCTGGTAGCATCCATCAACGACTTGACCATTGGCCCATGGATTGTTGGAATACCGAATTTACGCTGGATATGACTGTGTAGGACAGTGATATCACTAAAACCTACCAGCCATTTTGGATTTTGCCTGAATTTAGTGAAATTAAGACGGTCTACAATTCTTACAAAGCCATAACCGCCTCTTCCCATAATAACAGCTTTGATCTCGGGAGTATCTAGAGCGTTCTGTAGATCTTTAGCACGCGATGCATCGTCGCCTGCAAACTGATGATGCTGTGCATAAAAGGATGCTCCGATGACAAGATCGAGATCCCAGCTTCTCAATATATCAAAAGCTTTATCGAGATCTGCCTTGATATAACCTGCGGGAGATACAAGTGCAATTTTATCGCCGGCCCGGAGAAATGGAGGTGTATTCATCATTCTTCCTCGTCTTTTTTTTCGTAGCTTTATTTATTCAGCGCAAATTGAATTATCTTTGCAAACAATTTTACGATTAATTTTTCAGTTCATCCTATTAAAATATAATATCTTGAGTAATTTCTCCAAAAAACGCTATACCATTACTTCTGCTCTGCCTTATGCAAATGGCCCGCTACATATAGGCCATCTGGCTGGAGCATATATTCCGGGTGATATTTATGTGCGCTTCCTGCGTTTGAACAATAAGGATGTCGTATATGTATGTGGTTCGGATGAACATGGTGCTGCCATTACTATCAAAGCAAAGAAAGAAGGTGTAACACCGCGTGAAATTATAGATAAATACAATAAGCAGATTAAAGAATCCTTTGAAGAGTTCGGAATATCTTTTGACATCTATCATCGGACCTCGGAGGAGATTCATCATCACTTATCGCAGGAATTTTTCTTAAACCTTTATGAGAAGGGTGAATTTATTGAAAAATTCTCTGAACAATATTATGATGAAGAGTTTCATCAATTTTTAGCGGATCGCTATATTACAGGTACATGTCCACATTGCCAAAATGAGGGAGCCTACGGTGACCAATGCGAAAAATGTGGAACTTCACTAAGTCCTACGGATTTGATCAATCCGAAATCGACATTAAGTGGGAAAACACCAGTATTAAAAGAAACCAAACATTGGTATCTGCCTTTGGATAAATATCAGCCCTGGTTGGAGAAATGGTTGATTGAGGGGAAAAAGGATGTTTTGAAATCGAATGTATTTGGTCAATGTCAATCTTGGCTGAAGTCGGGACTGCAGCCTCGTTCAATGACACGGGATCTGGACTGGGGAGTTGATGTTCCATTGGAAGAAGCTCAAGGGAAAAAACTCTATGTGTGGTTAGATGCTCCGATAGGCTATATTTCAGCAACTAAACAATGGGCGTTGGATCATGGGAAGAATTGGGAAGATTATTGGAAAAAACAGGAAGATCCCCAAGAGGATTCGACATTGATTCATTTTATCGGTAAAGATAATATTGTATTTCATTGTATTATTTTTCCGGCTATCTTACATGCCCATGGTGAATATATCTTACCGGATAACGTACCAGCGAACGAGTTTTTAAATCTGGAAGGAGACAAGCTGTCGACCTCAAGAAATCATGCTGTCTGGTTACATGAATACCTGGAAGAGTTCCCGGACAAACAAGATGAATTACGCTATGTGCTCACATCGATCTTACCTGAAACGTCGGATAGTGAGTTTACATGGAAAGATTTTCAGGCACGCGTCAACAATGAACTAGTGGCTATACTGGGAAATTTTGTCAATCGTGTCATGGTACTTTCACATAAATATTTTAGTGGTAAAGTGCTATCGGGTACAGTTTTATCAGATGCTGATAACCAGGTGTTTGCTGATCTGGCCAAATATCCTGTGCTTATTGAGCAATCTATTGCTAACTATCGCTTCCGTGAAGCTTTGAACCATTTTATGAATGCAGCCCGCTTGGGAAATAAGTATCTTGCCGATGAAGAGCCTTGGAAAGTCATTAAGGATGATGAGGAACGTGTAAAGACCGTGTTGAGTGTGGCTACACAAATTGTAGGTAATCTTGCAATTCTGGCACAACCGTTTTTGCCAAAGACGGCAATGAAATTATTTGAAATGCTGAATTTGCCGCAACAAAGTTGGGCGAACGCGGGACGTATAGATTTGCTGGGCGAAGAACATCAATTGGGTGAAGTTCAGCTTTTGTTTGAGAAAATTACGGATGAGCAAGTCGATTTTCAGTTGCAGAAGCTTGCTGCTGCAAAAGTTAATAATGCGGTTGTCGAAGTAGATGCTGCTCCTGCGAAGACAAATATCTCGTTTGACGATTTTATGAAATTGGATATCCGTATAGGAACCATTATAGAAGCAGAGAAAGTGGCAAAGACGAAAAAGCTGTTGAAGCTAAAAATAGATACCGGTATTGATCAACGGACTGTTGTATCAGGTATCGCCGAATATTTCTCTCCAGAAGAGATTGTGGGCAAACAGGTGTCGATCTTAGTAAATCTTGAACCTCGGGAAATTAAAGGTATTCAGTCTCAGGGTATGATATTGATGGCGGAAGATGCGGATGGACGTCTTGATTTTGTAAATCCGGCATCTGGGATACGACCGGGTAGTGTGGTGAGGTAGCCAGATCGGACGTATTCTTTTTTGAAATATCGGCATAAAGCCCTATAATTGCTCTCGGGAAATTAACCAATTTTTTACAGCATACTCATGAAGGTGCTGTTAATTTGTCGTGAAAATGCGGTAAGATTAAGATCTGATGGGAAATGTAGGTTTCGAAGACTTCTACAAGTGCAACTTTTTGAAGGTAAAGTTGACGTTGGTGTTTATGGGTGTGGACGATGAAACAGCCCGAGACTTCGCTCAGGAGGCCTTCACACGGCTTTGGCTGTCGTGGAATAACTTTGATAATGACCAATCCCGGATGAAATTTCTAAAAGTAGTGTCCCGGAATTTATGGATTGACAAGTATCGGAAAATCAAACGTGAGTCCACTTTAGTCCATGTCCGGGAAGAAGATACCTCTTTGCAAGAAATGCTTGATTATAAAGACTTATTAGAGGTGACCAAGAAGGCATTGTGCCATTACGATGAAGTAAAACGGGATATTTACTATGAAATTAAACTTCATGGCACATCGTATAAGGAAGTGGCTGACAAGTTTAATATTAACATCAAAACGCTGGAACGATATATGACACAAATGTCTAAAACGGTAAAGGCATATTTAAAAAAATACTATCCCCATCTTTCTGCTACTGCTATCATTTTCCATCTGTTTTAAATTTTTTAGATAATGTGAGGGTTTTCTCGTTCTGATTCGTTTATAGGTCAGAATGAAAGGAAAAAACTATATAAACCGTATTGTAAGAGATTTTCTAGACGATAGGCTGACAGCCCGCCAAAGAAGAGATTTTATAAAACTTGTCCAGCACCATACGGACCGTAAGGAGCTTGAAGATATCTATCAGAAGGTATTTGAACAAATCGGAGATCTTTCGGATGAAGAGGTGGAAATGTTACATGTGCTTTTGGAGAAAGAGCAAAGAGCAAAGGGTACCATTGGCCACAAAATAAGACCTTTCTTAAAATATGCCGCTGTCTTGCTTATGCTGTGTGGCCTCTATTTTATTTATCCCTGGGAACAACAATCTGCTGACGTCCATAGCTTCACCTCTTCTGTAAAGGATGATACTGCAGTTTCAAAACATCAGCTTCCCGATGGTTCGGAAGTCGTGTTATATGGTAACAGTACATTTGAGGTATTAGAATATGCGGAGCAGTCACGTACGATCTTGCTGCACGGTGAAGCAGACTTTTCTGTTGTACCAAACAAAATCCCATTCTTTGTAAAAACCGAATCGGGTTATTTTACCAAAGTTCTGGGTACAAAATTCCGTGTGCGCGATGTAGAGGGACGATATCGTGTAGC
The DNA here is from genome assembly GCA_040392845.1 of Sphingobacterium sp. Classification (GTDB taxonomy): domain Bacteria; phylum Bacteroidota; class Bacteroidia; order Sphingobacteriales; family Sphingobacteriaceae; genus Sphingobacterium. The sequence goes on from JBEBVG010000073.1 coordinate 13,318, forward strand.
GGTAGAACGTGGGCGCGTATCTGTGGGTAAAGGAGACGATATGTTTGGGGTACTGTGCAAAGGCGATTCCCTTGTGGCCGATGGTAATATACAACTGTACTCCGTTGCTACTAATCCACTAATATTCGAGAACGTCGACTTAATGCATGTTGTACGATCGGTTAATCAAGCGTACGATACAGAAGTGGCATTAGGAGAAGCTCTCGATGGGCAGGTGAAATGTACGGCGGTATTCGAAAAGCATCTTAGCGTTATCGAGATCGTAGATATCCTCTGCGAAATGTATGGATATACCTATACGATCGAAGGACAGAAGATAATAATTCAATCATAAATAATCAATTACTTAAATGAGATTCAAACCGATTAGAAGTTCGTTTGCACTTTTGGCATGCCTGATGTTACTGTTCTCGTCCGAAGCATATGCGCAGGACATTAGGGTGTTTAAGATTCGTGTGACGACGAGTGGCGAAAATTTAACAACCATTATCAATCGCCTCGAAAGCGAATACAAAGTGAAATTTGCTTACAACCCCGAAGAGTTAGCTAAAATCCAGGTACAACAGCGTTATGATGGCCTGTCGTTGCAGGATATTCTGGATGAAAAAGGCTATCGACTGTCTGAAAAATCGGGTAGCCTTGTGATTTCACGTAAACAGGCTGTAGTGAGTGGTCAGCAGGCACAGCGGCTGCTTACGGGTACTGTAAAAGACCCCCAAGGTCAAACCCTGATGGGGGCAAGTGTTCTTATCAAAGGTACAGGGGTGAGTACGACCACGGATGACAATGGGAATTTTGTGATCAACGCCGGTATCGGTGATGTGCTGGTCGTGCGCTTTGTGGGATTCGATGATCTGGAACATACAGTGGTCGGTATGGGGAGCCAAAATCTTCTCTTGACAAAATCTGACGAAACGTTGAGTGAGGTTGTCGTGGTTGGGTATGGTACGCAACGTAAAGCTAGTGTTATTGGGGCAATATCCACCATCAAACCAGAAGTGTTGCAATCTAATCAGACACGTTCGATTA
>JBEBVG010000074.1:0-14299 GCA_040392845.1 Sphingobacterium sp.
TACCATTTTTACTTCTCCGTGGTTAATAAGGGAGCAAACTCCAGGTGCCCATCATCATTCCAGGAGTAAGAAAATATACTTTGCCCTATAATATGCCCGTCTTCATAATCGGCAATAACCCATTTATCACCGAGTACTTGTATATTCTTAAAAGTCATCCGACCACCTAATACGGGCTCCAAGGGAATAGCTTCCGGTGTAGTGCGAAGTGAGCTGTCAATGAACTGTTCCGGATCTGAAGTAGTGAGACGTAGTGCCTCTGGTATCTGATTCTCATCAAACCAAGGATTATGCGGTTCCGGTTGGGAGGAAAGTTCCCTGGTAAGCGAATCGACTTGTTGTTCTAACTGGTCAATCCGTTCCTGCAATACCAGGGTTTTGTTATCATTCGTACAGCCGACAACAATGCCTGATAAAAATAGGAGATAGATTTTATGAACCATACACTAAGGTACGAACCTTTTTCTTATAATTCTCCAATTCTTCCTGCTGGTTGGAAATAAATGTATTGTCGGCTAATTTCCCGACAACAGTTTCCATTTCTTCTTCGGAACTATACAACATCTGTTTAAATGGATTTTGATAATCTTTGGCTCGGGAATGCTGTATTTCATGATAAACCCAGGTTTTCGTTTCGACACTTTCCTGAAGACAGGAGACAATAAAATCAGCAGTCCATTTTTCCAATGGAACATTGGTTATCTCTTCAAGGGAGGTAATAGCATGTTGTACCTTGATGAGTGGATATTCCTGACTCCAGGAGTGGTATTGCCGATGTATCTCCTCCCACGATTGAATGGTCTTGTCTTTTATTTGTGAGATCAGTGTGGTTACATCTTTGGAAGGAACCAACTGTCCCCCTATGTTTTCGAAAGTAAGACGTTTAGCCTTAAACTGATCTTTATTTTCGAGAAAATGTGTTATCGAACCTTGCGATATGATATAGTCCGTAAGTAACGTTGAAGCATAATAACGAATCATCCGCTTGAAAACTGTATAACATTCGCGGACTTTTATCAGAATTACTTTTCGGGAAGAATATTCGGTCTGCTGCAACAAAATTTCCCGTTGACTAATATCGATGTCCTGGGCAAGAGTTTCCTGTCCTAACGATTGGAAGTCATGCTCACCCTCCTTAGCAAACGCCTTTCCCACGGCGTATTCTATCTCCTGAAGTGCTGTGAAAATTTCATTCACCGTGTCGGGGGCAAGAATATCGTATTCCAGGTATTGGTTTTTAAATTTCCGCTTATCACGCGCCATGAATTTGGAAGTGTTGCGCATAAGAGCATACATATTATACAAAAACCAGTAGCCAGGGACTATGACCAGTTGATTTTTATAGGCATCATTGCTTACCAGTGAAAAGGGAATACGTATGTCCAGCTCATGCATGAAATCGCCTTTTACCAACAGCACATATGAAGCGAAGCGCGAATTGTGTTTCAGGCTGACGCACAGGCCGGGCCAGAAACCACGCCCTGCAACAACTTCTCCATCGGCTGCCCTCGAATTATGGTTGGAGCCTATCGTGGCTCCTGCGGCCATATTGCTTTGTCCCTGCAGGAGTGCGGCGCATAGAAAAGAATTGTTGTGGTGCTGCTCGTGTGCTGGAAAAATCAGTGAATTCAATACTTCACAACAGGAAATCGTAGAATTATCACCCAAAAAAGAGTTAATCAGCCGTGCACCATATTTGAGCTGGGAGTGAGAGGAAAGGATAAAACGAACAGCTTTCACACCGTAGAATACACGACAGCCATAGCCTATGATGCCGTTGACGATTTCACATCCCTCGCCGATCTGTGTGTAGGCTTCCCGGCTCGAATGAATTGTCACGTTCTTGAGCTTATTTATTCCTTTAATGTAAGCGCAGGAGCCGATCCGTACATCTTTCACGATGTCTGAATTTTTTAGAACTACCTGGTCGCCAATCTCACTATAAAAACCACGTTTGGAAGAAAATCTGCTTTCGGTGATATCCTGAAATCGCTTTTGCAGAACATAGTCATGCCGATGTCGTGTCCAGAGGTAGACGTCTGCTGCCTGTAGGCCATCGAAAGGTAGTACGGATCGTCCACCATTTTCGTTACAGAGTTCTAACCATATCCGACGTTCTTCCGGATCGCCATCTTTGAGGATACCATTGCCAAACTTGGCATTATCACTGGTTTCCATTTCATTGATGTTGGAGAGCATAACTTCATCGCCAATGATAAAATGCGACATGTATCGGACATGATGTATACACACATTATCGCCAATATCGGAGCTGATAATCTGGGAGCTATAAATACCGCATGATAACCGTAAATCCCTGTATTCCAAAAATATCGGGCTCATCATGCCTATACGTACAAGTCCAAAAAATTTTGAATTGTAGATCTGGTCCGGAAAAAAGGCCGGACTTACTAATACCTGGCTCCAATCGGGGCAGTAATTGTTATTTGCTTTCAGCGTACGAATTTCGTCCGGGGTAAGGTTGCGGTACGATCTTTCTTTTTTTTGTTGTGTATTTCTTAAGTAATATTCGTCCTTTCCGTCAGGAAGATAGGCCGGGGGGATGAAATCGTACCCCAGCTTTTGTAAGTGTCCTTTTGAAATGGTTGACATATTTATTCTACCGTTACTGATTTGGCAAGATTGCGGGGTTTGTCGACATCTGAACCTCGTTCCACACCGATATAATAGGAGAGAAGCTGGAGTGGGATGACAGACAACAAAGGAGCAACGATTTCATGGACCTGAGGAATGGATATGCAATCATCGGACAGGCTGCTTGCTGTTTGATCGTCTTCACTCACTACCGCGATCAATTTACCGCTACGGGCCTTGATTTCCTGCATATTGCTGACTATTTTTTCGTGAACACGATCTTTGGTAGCAATAAAGACAACCGGCAAATGTTCGTCAACCAGTGCAATAGGGCCGTGTTTCATTTCGGCTGCCGGATACCCTTCAGCATGGATATAGGAAACTTCTTTAAGTTTTAACGCTCCTTCCAGGGCAATAGGGAAGTTGTATCCCCTTCCCAGGTAAAGAAAGTCCCGGGCATCCTTATATTTTGAAGCGATCTTTTTGATATTTTCAAGTTGGGTATCGAGAATATGTTGAACTTTCTCCGGCACTAAGGCTAATTCCTGCATCAGCTCTAGTGCTACAGCCCTATCCAATGTGCCTTTCAGGTGAGCAAGCTTAAGAGCAAATAGCTGTAAAACGGTGAGTTGTGCTGTGAAAGCTTTCGTACTGGCCACGCCGATTTCCGGCCCGGCATGTGTATAAGCTCCCGCATCCGAAAGACGGGCAATGGAAGAACCGACGACATTCACAATGCCGAAGATAGTCGCCCCCTGGTTTTTGGCATTTTCTAAAGCGACTAAAGTATCGGCTGTCTCACCACTTTGTGACAGCGCGATAATAACATCATGCTCGTCAATAATGGGATTACGATACCTGAATTCGGAAGCATATTCCACCTCAACATTGACCCGACAAAGTTCTTCGATGAGATACTCACCTACAAGTCCCGCGTGCCAGCTGGTTCCGCAAGCGACGATAATGATACGGCGAGCAGCTAATAGCTTATCTTTTATGCTATCTACACCACTTAGCGTGATCTGTCCCTGAACAGCATCCAGCCTGCCTCTTAAGGAGTCGTAAATGGCTGCAGGCTGATCGTATATCTCTTTTAACATGAAATGTTCATAACCTCCTTTTTCAATGCTGGCTAATTCCATGTCTAATTTCTGCACAAAAGGAGTGAGACGTTCATTTCCTAAATTTTTCAGGATGAGCTCGTCCGGCTTGATAATAGCTAGTTCATAGTCATTAATATATACGACTTCTTTTGTATACCCAAGCATGGGAGAAGCATCAGAGCCCAGGAAATGTTCACCCTGGCCAATGCCGATGACTAAAGGGCTGCCTTTGCGTGCCGCAAAGATGGTCTGCGGATATTCTTCGGAGAGCAGGAGGATGACGTAAGCGCCGCTAACTCGTTTAAGCGCAATACGGATGGCTTCTTCTAATTCACAATTATTGTTCTGTTGTATATCTTCGATGAAGTTTAATAACACTTCCGAATCGGTATCACTATGAAAAGTATATCCTTTTTTTAGAAGCTCCTCTTTGAGGGAGGCATAATTCTCTATGATTCCGTTGTGGACCAATACGAGTTTCCCCGATCGAGAAGTATGTGGATGGGCATTGTTATCCGAAGGAACACCATGTGTCGCCCATCTCGTATGGCCGATACCTGTTGGCGATCCTTGTTCGATTACTGCGGTAAGCTGCTCCAGAGCAGCAACCTTACCCGCTTTTTTTACGACTTTTAATGAATTTCCGAAATGGAGGGCGATACCGGCGCTATCATATCCCCTGTATTCTAGCTTTTTTAATCCTTCTATCAGGTAAGGGTAGGCAGGTCGATGTCCGATGTATCCAACTATTCCACACATAGTTATAAGGCTTTTAGTTTGTCAAATCCGTGGACAAAGCTAAAGAAAAAAAACTAAACAATCGATTGCGTAACGATTTTATATATACTTTATTGTCATAAGAAATTTTGCTTGCTTAACGTGTACGTTCACAACTCTATCAAAAAGGAACAAGCCCTGAAAAGTTTTCGGAAACTTTCAGGGCTTATCTTCCTTTTTTACAATTTTTCCATCATTATCGTTTCCTTCAGTTGATTAATTGTAATTCTATATCTTCCGGCTTCTTCTGGTTTGAGTTTCCACTTTTTGTCCGAACCTCCATTTGCAGGATACGGCGATTGCATATACATAATACGGTTATCGACAAGAGGATTAGTACCATTTGACCCTACAGGCATATAGTTAGGTTGATCCCAGTTTCCTCTGGCTAGTGCGAGTTTGAAGTCGTCGCTAGCTCCTGCTTTAATGTTTCCTTCGTAATAATAACTGTATGGATCGCCACTCACGGGTTTGAATTTGTGTGTATCACTGGGATTGTTTGTAGATCCTGCTTCTGAAGCTGTTCCGACTATCCATATATTGGTGAGAGGAGTATAAGGAATGATCTTAATCTTCATATCCATCAGATCAAAAGTGATTTTATAGGCACCAGCTTGTGTGATTTTCCACGTGTTACCCGAAGTCTGGCTACCGACCAGATTTACATCTTCACTTTGAATATTGCCATTGCCATCCGCTGACGTAAAATGTGGACTGTTAGCATCATCAGAAGCTTTGGTCGAAATGTGAAACTCTCCGACCTGCAAGACTTCGTAGAAGTGAAATACGCCGGATTTATCCCTGTTTGGAGTCATCAACCTACTTATGCCAGAGGGAACAGCTGATCCTTTCGCATATAGCTCGGTAAAGTCTTTTCCTTCTTCTTGTAGGGTAAGGACAAAAGTGTTGAAATCTACCCTGAGTTTATATATGCCTTGCCGAGGTATGCTAAATCCCTTGCTGGATTCTCCATCCGGTGAAAATACGAGATCATCTACTAATAGACTGTTTCCCTTATAAAAAGCTTTTTCCGGCTTTCCCGCCTCACTTAAAAAATAAAATTCTCCAGCATCCAGCACACTGTTGTACGTGAATATGAACGGATCATCGGGGTCTTGTGCTAATGGAACAGCCTGATGAGGATCCGTACTTCCTGTTGCCGTTCCTGTCATATAGAGTTGGGTAGGCATCTCTACGTGTGTGTCGGCAACGAACACACTGTTGGTTTGCTTTTCATCAACGTGAAAATCGAGCGATTGATAAGCCAGATGGGGAATATAAACACGTGTCTGATAATCTCCGGCATCTAGTTTTTCATACTTTATTTTTCCTTCGTTGTTGGTACGTTCTTTGGAAAATAATAAAAGGCCATGTTGCGATGATTGATAATAAAGTTCTACAATAACATTTGAAATGTCATTGCCCTCGGTGTCCTTCAGATGGAAAGTATGATCTATGGTATACGTTGACTGCATCGTCTCTTTATTACACGAGGTCAGAGATAGTACAGCTATTGCTATCATCCACAGCAGACCATACCTTGACCGGAGGATTTGGGAAGTCTCCCGGAGGTGGGTGATTAATGTCTTCATAATACTTATTATTTTTAAATTATAGGATTAGAGGTAAGAAAAGAACCTGTCTTCTACGAGGGGTACCCGACTTGGATTGGGGGCAGCTCCCATGTCTTCCGGGGAAGGTGCGACCCAAAATGAATCTGTACCTGTCAATGTTAATGTACCTTTTGCAGGATCCAGCTCCACATATGCATATAAAGAGCTACCGTAAGGCCACATTCTTTTCATAACGGGATATTTGTCATAAACTTCCTGAGGATACCGTGTTTCATTTAAATAGTCGTTGTTGCCGGGCCAGTTGTAAGACATGCTGTTCACCTGGATATGTTGTACACCCATACGGGAGCGTATCCAGTTCAAGTGTTGGTGACCAGAAAATGCAGCAATTACTTTTTTATGTTTGGCATTTGCTCTTTCAATAATCCCGTCAAAGTAGGCTTTATTTTGGAGTTCGTAGATGAGCGTCTGATGTGAAAAGATAACTGTACGTTTATTTGTTGCGTTGATATCTTCTTCCAGCCATTGCAACTGCAAATTGTCCATGTAGTTCAGGTCTGTCAATGTACTGTTTTGATTTCCACGTGAATAAGGGACGATCGTACTTCCTGCTTTGGCGTTATTGAGATCCAATACTACAAAATGATACCCACCTAAATCAAATGAATAATACGGCTTGGGCATACCGGTAAATCGCATAAAATCCTCTTTAGTATGATGGTCCATATCGTGATTGCCCATGACGTGGTATTTGGGACCTTCGAAACTATTCCAAACATTCAAAAAAGGTATATTTTCAGCTATAGGATAACAGAAGTCTCCCAGCTGTATAACAAAATCTGCATTGCGTTGCTTCATATCATCTATGAAGACCTGTAGACGTTCGGGCATACCATAAAAATAGTCCTGATGAACATCCGTACATATCCCTATGCGGATAATGTCGTTGTAACTGGCTGTTTCGTCCTCAAAATGTGGCTTTACTATTTCGTTTTCGTCTTTGCAGGACGATAGGTAAGGTAAGACCAGGCTCGTGCCTAAGCCGGTCAATACCCCATTTCGTATAAAATCTCTTCTTTTCATTTCTTAACTTTTAATATAAGTGATCGATGCGGGGCTACCAACCATAATTTTGTTTGATCGCATCCGGAGCTTTATTGATTTCTTCTGAGGGAATGGGCATCAGGTAATGTTGCAGGAGGAATATACGTTTGCCACCAAGTACGTCCTTGCGTACATAAAATGCATCTCCTGAACGATTGACATCCATACCGACCAGGTCTGTACATTCGGGGGTATGCCCGATCAGCCAACGGCGGATATCGAAGAACCGGTGTCCCTCCATCGCCAGTTCTATTTTCCGTTCATTTCGGATACGTGCTCTCATACCGGATTTGGTCTGGTCACTGGCTCGGCCTGCTATCGGTAACCCGGGCATATTTACACGATTACGTACATAGTTGATGTAAGTGTACACCTCCGTGTCAGGGATATCCAGGTATTCGTTCATAGCTTCAGCATACCAGAGATACACATCAGCTAACCGAAAGAAAGGGAAATTCCGATAGCTGGTGGTACGTTGACTGGCAGGCGTCTGTTGCGGGTTTACCCATTTTTGGGAATAGTATCCTGTATAGGTGCTTTGTCCACTTTTGGCCCATCCGTCATGTGCTGTACCGGGAGAGCTTCCCTGTACGAATTCGGTAATTACATTGCGGTGGAGTAGGGGCATACCATTAAAATATACATCGGTATAAAATCTTGGGTCACGATTGTAGTACATTCCTCGTATAGTGACATTGACATTTTGCCATGTACGATTGCGATATACAGGCATAGCGACTGTGTGCCAACCATTTTCATCGTACTGTGAATTGGGATCGTCGATGGGTAGTCCGTTTTTCATCTCGTATGAATCAATAGTGGTTTGGGTAAGGCTTAATGATCCATATCCACCAATATCTGTTCCGTTGGGCATTAAGGAAAGATCAAAGGAGCTTGACCCTCCTCCTTGCTTCCAGAATATGACCTCTTCAAAATCGCGGTTATAGAATAGTTCTCTTTGTACAGGTCTCAGGGAGTATTCGCCCAGATGGATGACATCCATAGCAGCATCGGCAGCTATTCGCCATTTTTCTTTGTCATACTGTTGGTTGAATAGTGTTGTTCCATCTGCATTTTTTACAGACAGCAGCGTGTTTTTAACAGGTTCTCCATTGACTGTGATAGCTTGTCCATCCTGCTCGCCACCGTTGAACAAAGGGCTGGCTGCATAAAGTAACGTTTTGGCTTTTAGGGCGAGTGCGGCTCCTTTGGTAGCCCGTCCCAATTCCCTGGGATCACTGTCATAATTGAGCGGTAGACCTGGAGCAGCTTCGTCACATAAATTGACAATGAACGCTACCACTTCGTTCGTAGGCCGACGGTCTTCCTTTAGTAGGCCATCGTTTTCCTCAATAGTATAAAAGCGATCGATAATTGGTACAGCGCCATATCTTTTGAATAGCTCGAAATAGTAAAACGCAATTAAAAATTTAACTTCGGCCTTATAGCGGGGGATGATTTCGTTTTGATAACTGTATTTTAGTCGATCATCCAGAATAGGCACATTGTCTACATTTTCCAAAAAGCGGTACGCAATACGAATGAGTTCATATGTTTGATTATAATTGCCCAGCGGGTTGTTTGCAGGATTCCATCCACCCCGCAGATAGAGAAGAGCGGCAGTAGCCGAAGTCCAGTTATGCACAGCCTCATCCGATCCGGCGGCCATGGTCATACCTGAAGCACCTACGTTGGCATCATGGTCCCATGGAAGTCGATTGTAGAGAATAGCAACTTCCTTTTCAGCTTGTTTAATATCAGAAAAAAGGTCGCTTTCCTGATGAAATTCTTTGGGTACAATATCCAGATATTTAGCGCATGAGGTTGCTGTTAATAAGAACACAACCCAACAAATCTTGTTCATAGCTTTTCTAGTTTTCATCATCGTTAAAATTTCACTTTTATACCTCCATTATAGGTCGAAACCAACGGATATTTTGGAGAACCATTTGCTTCTTCGGGATCAAACAGTTTTAGGTGATCCCAGGTGTACAGATTGTTGCCATTGACATATAACCGCAATTCACGTATTCCAAATCGGGAGGTCAGTTTTTTGGGCAACATATAACCAAATTCCACATTTTTTAATCGTACATAATTTCCATTCATCAGCCAATGTGTACTTTTCATCGTATTGTTAGTTGTGTTTAAACTCATTGGACGTGGATATTTAGCATGGGTGTTTTCTGGGGTCCAGGAATTGCCATAGAGATCAGCCATGATATTTCGGAAAGCATATTGATTGCCAAAGAGTGTATTGCCATCAATGAATACGTACCTGCCAAAACCACCTTGGAACAGGAAACTCATGTCGAAACCTTTGTAATTTATACCTCCGGCAAAGCCCAGTATCTGGTTAGGTTCGGAGAGTTTGCCGGTGTATGTGCGGTCATAGTCATCTATGATGTTGTCATTATTGATATCCTTATACCGGATATCTCCCGGTTGAGCTGCTCCGAATCCGGCTTGTGAGGGGTAGGTGCTGAAATCATCCATACTTTGGAAATAACCCTCAGATACGTGGGTGATAATCTCGCTGATCTGTCTGCCTTTGCGCATCTGCCAGGGTCTATCGGATACAGGAGGTTCCAGGTAATCCAGTATCTTGTTTTTTGCAAAGGTATAGTTCGCCCGCAGGTGGTAGGAGAGGTTTTCGTTCAATGTTTTGATATGCTTGACATCGAGCTCAAAACCTTTGTTCTCAACAACCCCGGCATTCAATGTAGGCAGACTTGCTGTCGGAATCCCAATCAATCCAGACGTCACACGTGTTGATTCAGTAAAGATACCTGAACGACGTTCGTAGAAAATGTCACCCGTGATTTCCAACAGATTTTTGCGGAGCAATAAATCAAATCCTAGATTGGTCATATTAGCTGTTTCCCAGGTAACCAGCTGGTTACCGATAACGCCTTCGATCGCTCCACCCATGGTATTGTCATAGTTCTCGCCAAAGCTATAGCCTCCAGCAGATAAGTTCCACCGACTTTGGTAAGCGAAGCGAGTACCGGGATCCTGGTTACCAACCTTTCCATGGGAAAGTCGGATCTTTAGCAATTGCAGGGCATCTACATCTTTCAGGAAATTTTCCTTGTTGATGGCCCAACCTACGGATACCGAAGGGAAAAAACCCCATCTATGTCCGGGTGCAAAGTTTTCGGAGCCATTATATCCAAAATTGGCTTCGGCAAAGTATTTGTCCGCATATCCATAGGTAAAGCGGCCTACTATACCTTGTTCACGACGGGGCAGAGCTTCTACAGCAGTGCTTGAACGTAAGCTGTTACTGGTCAGGCGGTAGAGGAACATCCCTGATATATTGTGGTCATTGATACGTTTCCTGTAATTTAGATAAAACTCCGGGTTGGTGTGCATCGCCCAGTAGTCGTTTGCTAGTCCATATCCCAGAAAATCCTGTCCGGTTTTGATACGTTCGTAGTTGCCATATCCCTGGTAGAGGTAAGACCAATAGTTTGTTTCCCTATTATATCCTCCATTACTGGTCGCATCGTAAGAAAAGCGTGCCCTTGCCGATAAACCTTCTAAGAGGAAGCTTAGGTTGGCTGTGACACCGACGGTACCTTGTAAATAACTATTCATCAGGCGTCGATATCCTCTTCCAGTAAGTTGAGCATAAGGATTGTTCTGATCGCGCATTTCTCCAAAAGAGCCATCAGGATTGAATATAGGCATAGCCCAGGAGGGAGTGGATTTGAGCAGTGTGAAGAAATCCTGTGATCCTATCAATGGATAATTCCTGTTGCGTACAATTGTCGCCAGGCCCAGTTCGGCACTGAACCATTTACTGATTTCCATATCGATGTTTGATCGAAAATTGAATCGCTGCTCCCGGGCTTGTACATTATATTCTTCTACAGCTTCTTCGTGATTGTATATGCCGTCTTCAGTAAAGTAAGATCCTGAAACAAAATATCGGGTCTTGGATGTACCTCCGTTGACATTGACATTGGCTGTGAGACGGCCGGAGGTTTCTTTGAGCATTTCGTCTATCCAGTTGACATTAGGATAGAGATAATTGTATTCAAGGTCAGGCAACCATCCTTGTGACTGATCATATCGGGCAATGTATTCGTTGGTGTATTTTTCTGCTTCTGCAAGTTTGCCGTCATTGATCAGCCCTATTCGGTGATACCTGAAAAAATCCATCGAATTGAGGTATTCCGGCAATCGGGTAGGAGTCTGTATAGCACGCTCTACGTTAAATTCTACGGAAGGTTTGTCCAGTTGTTGACCTCTTTTGGTTGTGACCAGTACCACACCGTTCGCTCCTCGCACGCCATATACGGCTGTAGATGAGGCGTCCTTCAATATGGTAATGGATTCAACTTCATTGGGATCGATAAATCCAAAGCCATCCCGTGGGACACCGTCTACCATGATAAGAGGGCCGTTGGCACCTGAATAGGTAGACTGTCCGCGAAGCCAGATACTGGATCCGCTCTGTCCGGGCTCGCCCGTATCATTTCTTGCTATCAAACCGGGCAATCTGCCCACCAGGGCACTGGAGAGGTTAGATACGGCGGATTGTTTAAGCTCTTTGGTTTGTATGGAAGCAATAGATCCTGTGAGGGTAACCCTTCGCTGTGTACCGAATCCGACAACGACGACTTCTTCCAGATCTTCATTGATTTCGTCCAGCCGAACCAATAGCGAATTGTTGTCACCTTGTCGGACCAGGTAGTCCGCTTCGATATGTGTTCTGTAGCCGATGCGGTTAAACGTGAAATTATATTTCTTGTTACCGGCTAATCCCTGTACTGTAAATAAGCCTCGCGCGTCTGTCGTTGCTTTGGCAACAGTTGTCTGGCTACTGTCCGTGACAATGATGGATACACCTATCAACGGCTGCGTTGATTCACTCAGCACTGTACCACGTACCTGTGCGGATAGCTGGGCCGACAGCGGAATAGGACACAGGAGTACGAGAAGGCTTAAAAGGAATAATAGTTTGTTGTTTTGTCTCATAACATATATTTATCTCGTTTTAATTTTAAATTTATGGGGCATAAAAAATCTATCCGACAAATTTTGCCGCTTACATTTATTCGATATGTGTTAGGTAAGTTACTTTCTGGTAATCCGAATTTTATGTTCGTCTTTACGGTATTCTAAGTCATTCATACTGCATATAATATTCATGATGCTGGACAAGGAATCAGTCTGTTTAAAACTTCCTGTGAAGGAAAGATTGCTCAGGTCAATTCCTTCACTGTCTATCATATATTCATATTTTTTGCTTATCTGGACAAAAACTTCATTCAAAGGAGTTTTGTTAAATACTAAATATTCATCGTTATCTGTCGTTGGTTGATTGGAAGCGAATTTATCCTTTGCGGTCTTATCGGGAGACGTACTGTTATGTACTGCCCACTGGCCATTGGACATATCAATAGCAAGTTCGTCGCCAGGAAGTAGATAAGTGTCGGCTATTGCAAGATGGGCATTCGGCGTAGAGCGAACCACGACTTTACCTGAAAGAAGCTCGACTTTGACTCTATTATATTCTTTTGTATTTACAGTAAATACAGTTCCAAGCGCTGTGGTTGTATAGCCGTTGGCTAGTACAGTAAATGGTCGCAGGGTATCTCTAGCAACCTCGAATCTGGCCATACCGTCGAGATTAATATCTCTTGCATGCTCATCAAAATGAGTTCGGTAAGAAAGTTTACTCCCCGGATAGAGCGTGACGATAGATCCATCTTCCAAAACAATTTTTTGCTCGTGTGTTCTGTCATTCGAATGATAGATGGTGTCTATCTTGGAGAAAATTGTAGTTTGCTTATCGATTAAGGAGAAAGGAGCAGGGGTGTAAAAAATTTTGTAAGCTGACCATGTTAGAAGAAATAATAGCACAGCAGCTGCCGACAATTGAATAAGGGGTTTGAACTTCCGAAAGACAGAAAAATGAGGTGGAGTGTTATCAATACCTATAGTATGCTGGATGGACTGAAAAAGCTCAGCAGCACGTTTCCTGGATAAGTTGGTGTTCGAAAATTCCTCTTTCAACAATTGAAATTCCTCTTCCATTTGATCCCTTAGCTCGGCATTGCCGTTTTCCAGATAGTCCAGAAGCTCCCGACGTTCTTCGACTGTTGCGGTTTTATCCCAAAACTTGTCAATAAGATATGTTATTTTTTTCATGCTACCTGGTTTGATAAAATGCTAATCCTAAACCTACTATTTAATGTCGGTTTAAACCTACATCCTATAAGTAAATATATCAAACTTCAAAAAAGGGGATGTTTTTTTTGAAAAAAGTTAGAATTTGTCCGAAAACATGCCAATAAGTAAAGTATAGATACTAAGATGGGGGTATTTTAGCGAGATATAATCCCTGATGGATCGGTTAGATTGTTTAAGGTAGTCCTTTACCGATTCAGGTGATATGCCCATCATTAAAGCAACCTCTTCCTTGGGTCTTCCTTCGAGTCGACACAGCTTGAAGACTTCTTTTTTTCGGGAAGGGAGGGCATTCACTGCTTCTTCGATGATTTCTAATTGTGTGGAATACATGTCTTCATCTACACTATCTTCATAGGAAAGATTTTCATAGGGGTCATAATTTTCCACATATTGTAAAGACTCTTTAACTTTTCGTTTCAGTAAAGAACAGGATTTATTATAACTTACGACAAATAACCAACCTGCTATAGATTGATTTGCCTGAATGCGATGGCGATTTTGCCATAGAGCGACGAATACCTCTTGAAGAATATCTTCGGTGAGGGATGGTACTTTGATAATTTTTAAAATGTTAGCATATACAGACTGGTGATACCGTTCGTATAGGGTACTAAATGCTTCTACAGACCCTTCGGAAAGGGAGCCGGCTAATTGTCGGTCAGACGGATGAGAAGACGTATTCATTATAATTGATCTCCAACAAAAGTACAAAAATAATCTATTGCTGCAAATGTATTTATAATATGGACCGAATCGCCCTTTGTTCCAAATCCCGGATAATAGCACCTGAAAAGTCCTCGTGGTGGATCTGTTCGGCGTGATATAACGCTCCCGGGCTAAATACATTGATCTCCATGATTTTGTCGCCCACAATATCCAGGCCGACAAGGTACATGCCGTCTTTCACTAATTGTGGGGCGACATTATCGACGATACGAAGTA
>JBEBVG010000075.1:0-14257 GCA_040392845.1 Sphingobacterium sp.
TTAAAAGCCTCATAATCTACTTGTAGATCCATCGCTAACTTCTGCTTTCCAGCCAAATCTTCAGCTCCTTTGGGCAACTCAATCTTCGCAAAGACCTCCTCTGAAATTGCATCGGGAAATTTACAAGGGTGGGCCGTCGACAAAAACACAGATGCGTATTCTCCTGGGCTATCTTTTCTGTAAGCCTGTGCCGCTAAATAAGCGATAGCTGTATGTGGACAAGCAATGTATTGATATTTGTCATACAACTCGCCCATAGCTTCTACGGTCTCCTCATCTGTATAGGTATACGAAGAAATGATCGACCGCAATTCATCCAGGTTGTTATGAAATAGGTCCTGTATCCGTACCCAGTTACTTGGGTTGCCAACATCCATGGCATTGGCCAATGTCTGCACAGATGGTTTAGGTTCATAATTACCGGACTGTAAAAAGCGAGGAACAGTGTCGTTGACATTTGTTCCAGCGACAAAATGTTTCACAGGTAATCCCATTTTATAAGCCAACAAACCTGCTCCAATGTTACCAAAATTGCCGCTAGGCACAGTAAACACGACCTCATTAATTCCTTGTGCTTTCAATTGCGCATACGCCCAGAAGTAATAAAATGTTTGTGGTATCAAGCGGGCAATATTAATGGAATTAGCAGAAGTTAAACGTAATTCGCTATTCAATTCCGGATCATTAAAAGCTTGTTTTACCAGGGTCTGACAATCGTCAAAAGTTCCGTCCACTTCCAATGCACGAATATTTTGCCCATTTGTGGTCAATTGCTCTTCCTGGACTTTAGACACTTTACCCTTAGGATATAAAATCGTAACCCGTGTACCAGCCACACCTAAGAAGCCGAGAGCAACCGCTCCGCCTGTATCTCCCGAGGTAGCCACCAACACATCCAACAGCTTATCGTCCTGCTTTGAGAAATAACCCATCACACGGCTCATAAACCGTGCTCCAAAATCTTTAAAGGCATAAGAGGGGCCGTGGAACAGCTCCAGCACTGCTGTATCTTTATCCAAGAACTTAACCGGCGCATCAAAATTGATCGCATCGGCAATAATTGCTTTTAAATCGGCCTCTGGAATATCATCGCCAATGAGTGAATTCGCGACTGTAAAAGCAATCTCCTGAAGAGAATACTGCTGGATATTCTTGATAAATAAAGGATCCAATTGTGGTATATATACAGGCATATATAAACCTTTATCCTGCGGCAGCGAGTTAAACACAGCATCCTGGAACGACACCCTTAAATCTTTATTATTTGTACTATATAATTTCATGTATCAATTTGTAAAAATTGTAAAATTGTGAATTTGAAAATGCCAGTCTTTTATTGCTCCAACACTTTCGGCCCTTCTTCATTTACAGAAGAAACGTATTTTAAACTATCTATTCCACGGGCTGACAGGTGCTCCTGAATCTTATCAACTGCGATCCTGGCAATAGTCTCATCTTTGGTAATAGCAACGACTGATGGTCCTGATCCCGAAATACCGAAACTTAACGCCCCCGTCTCTAAGGCTATACGTTTCATCTCATAAAATTCAGGAATCAAAATAGCACGTGTTGGCTCAATCAATACATCGTGCATGCTACGGCTAATCAGGTCGTAATCGCTCTGGAATAACCCTGCGATTAATCCTGCGATATTACCCCATTGCACTACAGCATCTTTTAACAATACTTTTTCCTTAATCAATTGCCGTGCATCACGTGTCGGCACATCGACCTGCGGAAATACAATTCCCGCATATAAGTTGGGCGGCACGGGCAATTTGATGACATCTAAAGGGTCATACCCTCGAATTAAGGTGATTCCCCCCATCAATGCAGGAGCAACATTATCAGCATGGCCATGTCCGCAAGCCAAGCGTTCTCCCTCTACACAGAAGGGCATTAACTCCTCTTTTGTCAAAGGATTGCCCAGTAAGGTATTAATGGCAAAAAGACCTGCTACGGTACTCGCTGAGCTCGAACCTAGCCCACTGCCAATCGGCATATGCTTAATCAATTCGATCTCTATGCCAATATCATTTGCAACACCTAACTCATGGAGCAGCATCGCCACACAGGCACTTACGGTATTCTTATAGGGATCGAGCGGCAATCTTCCATCATCGCCTTGTATCGAACGAATACGCACACCGGGCTCTGCCACACGATACATCTTGACTTCATCGCCGGGACTATCTACAGCAAAACCTAATATATCAAAGCCACATATCATATTTGCGACTGTTGCAGGAGCAAATACCCGAACCTGGTCCAGCACCTTATCGAAATCTATTTTTCTATTTATTTTATCTTGAACCATTTTTTATATTAGTCATCAGTTGTCAGTTGTACAATTCGTAATTCATAATTCCTACGCCCCCACATTCACAAGATCTGCAAACACTCCCCCGGCAGTAACTTCGGCACCTGCTCCGGGTCCTTTTACAACCAGAGGTCGTTCTTTATACCGCTCAGTGGTAAACGAGATGATATTGTCGCTACCAGACAAGGAGTAAAACGGATGTGTCTCATCGACCATTTCCAGACCTATGGAAACCTTTCCATCTACCAATTGGCCAATATAGCGTATAACTTTATTTTCTGACTGCGCCTTTTCCTTTAACGCATTAAAATACTGATTGGCTTTTAAAAGTTCCGTATAGAAGTCATCCACTGAAGTGGCTTCCAGGCACGCTTGCGGCAAAATCGCTCCTAATTCTACATCAGATGGCTCCAACTCAAACCCAGCGTCCCGTGCCAGGATCAACATCTTACGCATAAAGTCTATTCCACCCAGATCATCCCTGGGATCTGGTTCAGTATACCCTAACTCTTGTGCCTTTTTTACCACATCGTAGAAAGAAGCATAACCGGTAAAATTATTAAAAATATAAGAAATTGTTCCCGACAAGATAGCTTCAATCTTCAACAACCGGTCTCCGCTCATCATTAAATCTTTCAGCACACGAACAATAGGTAATCCGGCTCCTACATTTGTTTCATAGAAAAAGTCCACACCATGTTGCCGAGCTGTGTCACGCAACAACCTATATTGTGCATAATCTCCTGAATTTGCAATTTTATTACAAGTGACAATTGAAATATTGGCTTTGAAGATGTCTTCATAGTACGTAGCCGGCAGTTTACTCGCTGTGTTATCTATAAATACGCAATTGGGCAGATTCATCTTTTTCATGCGTTCGACAAAACCGGACAAATCGGCTACTTCCCCTGCTGTTTCCAGTTGTTCTCTCCAATTGTCTAATGCAATACCTTCCCCATTGAAATACATTTTCTTCGAATTTGAAACCCCTACAACTTTGATTTCAATATCATTTTTCTCTAATAAAAAATCATGTTGTTCATGCAGTTGTCTGAATAATGTCGAACCTATATTCCCGGTACCAAGATTAAATACGTGAAGAGTTTTCTTTAATTCCGCAAAGAATGCATCGTGCACCGCATTTAATGCTTTAGCCAAGTTATCTTTACCGATAATAACCGAAATATTAAACTCGGATGATCCCTGGGCAATTGCACGTACATTAATACCGTTACGTCCTAGAGCATGAAATAGTTTACCCGAAATACCCGGTGTACGTTTCATATTCTCACCAACGATAGCTAACACGGATAGATTTTCTTCTACTTCTGGCATAATAAGTTTGTTCGCCTGTAATTCAAGCTCAAATTCAATACCGATAAGCCTTAATGCTTTTTCCGCATCATTAGGATGTACAGCAAACGTAATACTATGTTCCGAAGAAGATTGCGTAATCAAAACCACATTGATCTGCTCCCGGGCCAACAACGTAAATAACCGCCCCGAGAAGCCAGATTTACCGATCATCCCACTTCCGGTCAAATTGATAATCGAAATATCTGAGATAGATGATATTCCTTTGATCGGGTATTTTGAACCATCCGAATGGAACTGTATCATTGTTCCTGGAAATTCAGGGTCAAATGTATTACGCACAGCAATAGGGATCTTCTTCAAAAAAGCAGGAATCATCGTCGGTGGATAGATAACTTTTGCACCAAAATAGGATAATTCCATGGCCTCAATATAAGATAGCACAGGTAAGGAGAATGCCTTCCTTACGATCCGCGGATCTGCTGTAAGTATCCCGTTTACATCTGTCCATATCTCGATTACGGAAGCATTCAATACAGCGCCAAAAACCGCAGCAGTATAATCTGAGCCGCCACGTCCTAAGGTTGTTACTCTCCCTTTATCATTGGATCCTATGAAGCCTGTTACAAATAGCAACTTATCGCCATGCGTTTGCGCAAGTGACAATATCAGTTGCTCCGTTAATTGTTCATTTAGATGCGCATTTCCAAAATTCGAATCGGTTTTAATATAATGCGAAGCATCGATGTATGCGGTATCCGGAACATATTGCTCCATGATTTTAGAAATCATATAATTGGAGAAACGTTCTCCAAAGGAGACGATAAGATCCTTGCTCTGGGCACTTAATTCTTTTAACGCAGAGACCCCTTGTAAAATGTCATCAAGCTCATTGAGCATTAATTTCAATTTCGTAAAAACCGGATTTTGATACTTGACGGCAATCAGTGTTTTCACAACGTCAAAATGCTTTTCTTCCAACAACTTCAGATCTGCATCAAAAGGGATACGCTCTGCAGCATCTTCGGCCATTTTTGTCAACAAGTTGGTTACTCCCGACATCGCCGACAACACGACTAATGGTTTCTCCTGATTGTCATAAGACGTCTTAACGATATCAAGTACCGCTTTGATACTTTCTATTGTTCCTACCGATGTACCTCCAAATTTTAATACTTTCATTCTACTTCAATTAGTTTATATCCTTCAAAATAGTTGCTCAACAAAAAGACCTCCCTCATTTCGGAGGAAGGTCTTATATATCCACTGTGCAATAGTTATGTCAACAGCATTACTTCCTCCGAATAGTATCACCGGTGGTAATAATAATTGTTGAAATAATCTTATTGCAGTTCACAGCCTTTTTTAAAAATTTCCGTAAATATAGACAGTTTGTTTTATATAATGAAAAAAAATGAAAAAAAATTCAGTCGCATAGTACATACAACAAAAAGGAATATGTTAAATATATTAAAAAGAGTGTTAAAATAGCTTCGGAAATTTGGCTAAGCAAAACCTATCTACTATCTTCGTGCAGTGTTTGTTTAAAATAAACACCTAAATAAAGAAATTGTTCATTATAAAGCGATTTAATGAAAACAAAGAAACTAGTAGCAGCAATGCTTTTCATAGGCTTTTGTCTAGTCTCGCAAGCACAATCAACCAACAAAAAATCCTCATCGGACCAGGAAAATTTGGCCAAAGAGTATTTCTCCCAAATAATGGGTGTCGCCATAAATGCGACGACAAGTGCTAAGTTGTATCAATTTGTATACGATTGGTTAGGCACCCCCTATCGATTAGGTGGAAGTTCAAAAAAGGGTATCGATTGCTCTAAATTTTCGTTGGCCTTATACGAAAATGTTTTTAACACGACCATCGGGTATAATAGTCGTAATCAATATGCCAATGTTACACCAATAGGTAAGAATGATTTGCAACCGGGGGATTTAGTGTTCTTTAAAATTAGAAGCAGGAATATTACACATGTGGGTGTATATCTTGGCGACGATAAGTTTGCCCACGCTTCTTCCAGCAAAGGCGTAATGGTAAGCAATCTTAACGAAGCCTACTGGAAACGTTATTACTACAATGGCGGACGTCCTAAAGCACAAGAAGACCGGATTATGACGGCAGACGTCAGTTCCTATGAAGGTGATAATATAGATTAGAGATTTTTAAGTTTAATATTTTTAATATCTAAAAGTCCGAATGTTGCAATTCATTCGGACTTTTTATTTACTTTCGTATATAGTAAATTCGATAATATGTCTACGAAAAAAACGCTTATTTTAAGTAAAGAACAAATTCGTCAGAAGTCTCGCCGTATTGCATATCAAATTTTAGAAGACAATTTTGAAGAGAAAAATATTGTATTGGTCGGAATAGCAGACAGAGGACACGTGTTTGCCAAACGTCTGCAAAAAATACTTCAAGAACTTGCGGGAGACAAAGAAATCGAGCTTATAAAACTCTCTATTCAAAAAAATAAACGCAACCTCGAAGCTGAAACAGACATTTCCGTAGAGGTAGCAAGAAATAAAGCTGTCATTGTTATTGATGACGTACTCAATAGCGGTCGTACGTTGGCTTATGCTTTAGGAGCATTCATGGACGTTCCTTTAAAAAAGATGCGTACAGCTGTGTTAGTAGACCGAAGCCACCATTTGTTTCCCATATTTAGTGACTTCTATGGTATAAAACTGTCTACTATCCTCAAAGAACACGTTGAAGTATATTTAGAAGAATTGGATGAGGATGAAGATTCGGCGTGGCTACGCTAAACCAGCTATCATCCTTCATTGATTTTCAATCGCATTCCAGGACGAATAAGATTTGACTTTAAATTATTATCTGCTTTTAATTTAGAGACTGACAGTCCTTTATATCTTCGGGCTATCTTATCCAACGAGTCTCCCTGTCGAACAACGTGATAAGCAACCCTAGAGGATGCCTTTTTATGAGCTGTAGCCTTATTTACATTAGATGCCAGCCTGGCATTAATAGGTTGGTCGACAAATAATGTCTTTCCCGAAACAGCACTTTTTGCAGTCAGCCCATTCCAGGCTCTAAGGTTCTGAATCGATACTCCAAACTTTTTAGCTACATCATAAATAGTCTCATTATGGCCTACATGGTATTGTTTTGGCCGCCCCCCTCCAATAGCATTACCATCCGAAGATATCCCGTTATGTAGCGCAACATACAGCAAACTATCATTGACATGATTAGTTACGGGCACAAGCAATCGTTTAGGCCTTTCTGTAGTGCCATTGACAATATTACGTTTATAGGCAGGATTATACTTTTTCAATTTTTCCAACGAAATATCAATAGCTACAGCGACCTTATCTAAGTCTATTGTTTTATCCACCATCAATACCTCGTGTTCTAAATCTAGCTCCGTTTCGACAGGATATATATCATAGAACTCCGCCATTTCCATCACGTAAGTCATCGCGATATACTTCGGAATATAATTTCTTGTTTCCTGAGGAAGATAGGGAGACAGTTCCCAAAATGAAGGATTTGTGAACCCCGACCGTTGTATAGCTCGTTGTACACATCCTCTGCCGCAATTGTAGGAAGCTAACGCCAACAGCCAATCATTAAACTGATCATAAGCTTCGTTCAAATACCGGGTAACTGCATAGGAAGATGCATAAATATCTTTCCGTTCATCCACATAGCTGTCCATGTCGAGATCATACACTTTAGCAGTAACATACATAAACTGCCAAGGTCCGACAGCACCTGATCGAGATATCAGGTGAGGGTCTAAAGAAGATTCTACCAAGGAAAGGTATTTTATCTCTTCTGGAATACCCGCACCGGCAAAAACTTGTTCATATACAGGAAAATAATGTCTGCTCAAACTCAACAGCCTACTTATATAGGGACGATAATTCGACGACGTATATTTATCTATATAATCCCTGACCTGAGAGTTGTAGTCTAAGGGTATAGTCTTTATCAGACTTTTTAACCTTTTAAATATGAGAATATCATTGGAGTTGTTTTCTAGCGAAGGATCTATATATTCACGGATAGAATCCAGCTCGGAAGTCAACCTCTCATTCAAAGTTCCAATGTAGCTTATCATAGCACTTTGGAGCTCTTCTTTATGGCCATCTATGTCGATTTCTTGCGAAAAACCAACTGTACTGAACAATCCTAATACAAAAGAAAAACAGCTATTTAACCTCATATTTAATCGTTTGATGAGAATTATATCCATAAAAAAAGTCTCGTTTTGTGTTTTTCATAACGAAACTTTTCTTTATAGATTAGAAAGCGATCACTTATTGATTACTTGTATTCTCATTAGACGAAGTGGATTTGGTTTCTGAAGTATCCTCCTTCTGTCCTTCTTTGAATTCCTTTACGCCTCTTCCCAAGCCACGCATCAATTCAGGAATTTTCTTTCCTCCAAATAACAAAAGAGCCAATACGACAATGATAATGATCTCATTTGTCCCTATAAATAATAATGATGATGATAACATATTTTTAAAATAATCTTTAACAATTCGTTTTACAAATCGGTAATTACAAATATATATAATAATATTTTAATAAATTGTAATTATCTTGCTATCCAAGGAGATGGGTCAAAATCGTTCTGTCCTTGGGAAAGACCAAAGTTCACTAAAGAATAACCCAGATCGGCATCTTCACCTGCAGTTCCAATCTGTTGACCTCTGGAAACTTTTTGCCCTCTACGTACTGATACACTACCTAAATTCGAATAAAAACTAAAGTATTCTCCATGTTTAACAACGATGACACCAGGAAGCGCCTGAACAACTTCTCCATCAAAAATCACTTTGACAGGAGCATTGGTAGCAGTTCGTATAGCAATGTCAGGCTCATTAATAGGCACCCCCTCGACTACGCGCCGACCGTAGCCTCTTACAATATTACCCTGTGAAACAGGCCATGGTAATTTACCTCTGTTTGATTTAAAATCTGCCGATAGGCGAGCAGCTTCCGGCGTCGAACGCAAGATTTCATTGTCTGTTTTCTTCGGTATCGTCTTCTCGACCTCCGCTACTGACTTTCCTGTACGCTTGGCTTCTGCCTCTGCTGCTTTACGTCTCGCCTCTTCTGCCTTCCTACGTTCTTCAGCAATCTCCCGTGCAATAGCCGCTTTGATCTGCGCATCTACTCGCTTTTTCTCCTGTTGCTTTTTAGACAATTGTCCTTTAACAGATTGTTCTTCCCGTACGATCTGCTTCAGCTCAGTGGCATGTGCAGACCGGTCTTTAGCAATAATATCTCGTTCTTTCTGTTGTTCTCTCAAAAGATCTGTCTGCGTCTGTTTATCCCGTTCGAGCTGTGCGATCTTTAATTCTATTTCTTTTTTTGTATCTTCTATTTCCGCAGCTTTAATTTTCCGGGCATCACTAAACTGCTGAAGGTATTTTATACGTTTAAAGGCTTGATTGAAATCTTTTGATGCAAAGACAAACATCATTTTATTATAGGCATTTTTGTTACGAAAAGCAAACATAATCATCTTTTCGTAGTCCTTACGCATCTTCTCCAATTCCGCCTTTAGGGAATTAACCGCTTTTGTATTTTTATTGATCTGCGCACTGAGATTTCCCAGCTCACGGTTAATAAGCGTAATTTTGCTTTCACGAAGATTAAGTTGTCGGCTTAATGCGTTGACCTCTCGCTGGGAAAGTAACTTCTCCTTTGTCTTCGCGGCTAACTCCTTATTTAATATCGCAATATCGGCATTGATCTGCTCCAGTTTCTTTTTCAGCTGTGCACTACTTTGGCCAAAACTATATTGCCCGACACCAACTATAAAGATTAAACTGAATACTATTTTTTTCAAATCCATGAATTGCTTTCCTTCATTAATCTGCCTTATATTAATCGCTCAAAATTAAACATATCTATACGAGTTGCCTAATAAATTAGTTTTTTTTAACACCTTTTTATTCTAAAACTTTATAGCGGGCAGGAACAGAAAAAGGCAATTCCAATATGTCGTTAAATCGAATAGTGGTATATTCAAGGACAGCGCTTACTTTAATATTCCCAGCTTGAAGCTGTATATTTTGGTTCTGCGGGAATTCATATCCATTAATATCAGCATATTTACCATAATACGACTCCACACTTTGGTCAGTTCCCACAGGCAACAGGCGAAAGACCTTAGGACGTCGATTCGTATTCAGGCTATATTGAAAAGATAATTGGTCTTTTATACCAACCAATTGCAGCTCCTCCTCGCTCGTCGCAGTTGTCAACTGATCCGTCTGAAGCAGAGAAGTCGATACATTTGCCATCAAGAGATCTTGCAATATCTCAAAAGTAACCCCTGTACTAGTATAACGATGGATATACTCAAAAGGTTTTGCGAGATATTCCCCTTGCAATTTATTCAATATACGCACACTGTCAGGCGTGATCAATACTCGTGCAACTTCTATTCCCAACAATGCAGTCACGGAGATCCATATTGCCTTATTTCGATTTATACGAAAGTTTAATGTAACATCTTGCTGTTGACGACCAAATTCTACCTGCGCTTTAGCTCTGCCGGAGAAAGAATGAAAATCAAGATTATTGATTTCCATCGTCCCCACATGTGCAACAGAAGCACCTCCGTCATTCCCCCGAGATGTAGTCTTACGCTTTGTTCCGCACCCAACAACAAATAATCCTATAATCAGGACAATCACTCCTCTACTCCACATATCTCTTTTCTTTAATTTTTATTTTAATTCTCTCGTAATCTGTACTATCCACTCTACTCGCGACCAATGCCTTTTCCCACTGTTTAACAGCATCTTTACTTCTTCCTACCATACTTAGAATATCACCATAGTGCTCTAATAACACAGCAGATGGTTGAGATCCTTTGACTGCTTTTTCGATCCACACTAACGCTTCTTCATATTTCGCCTGTTGGAACAATACCCAAGCATAGGTATCTTGAAATGTCGCCGAATTGGGCTCCAACTCGTTGGATAGCTTAGAATAGGTCTCCGCTTTATCCAGGTCTTTTTTACGAAGCGACAGATAATAGGCATAGTTATTTAAAACACCTACATTTGTGCTGTCTAAAACGATAGCTTCTTCATAGGCTACATCGGAAGCTGCATCCATCTCCAAATGGTGATAGAGATCCCCCAATGCTCCGTATATCATCGACTGAAGAAACTTGTTTTCGTTACCACTATGGTCTAACGCTGCTTCCAACATTTTACGGCTATTCTCATAATCTTCTTTTGTCAGATAGGCTAATCCGGTAAAATACATCAACATCGAATTTCCGGGATTAACAGATAATGCTTCATTACCATGTCGGATAGCCTCGTCTACCTGACCAAGTACAATATCGGCATTGATCAACATCCGCCAGGCGTCAACATGGCCAGGATTGATACCTACCGCCGTTAAAAACAATGATCTGGCCTCCTGCGTATTACCTCTCCGCCACAGTATGTTTGCTTTGACGACATGGCTTTCGGCAATACGTGGATGACGTAACACTAAAATATTCGCTAAATTTTGTGTTTGGTCCAACGAAAAATCTTTGAAACCGGTATCCATCATGGTCAGCATAACCCGATGTTTATCGCCGAAATTAACACTATCCGAATCAAACGCAGACTTCAACGCGTCGTAAGCTGATTTGAGCTTTTTCTCTCTTCTATAAGCATCTGCAAGATCGAGATGTAGAATAGGATCTTTCGTGATTCTCAATCCCTTCTCCAGTACCTCCACAGCTTGTTTGGACTTCCCCTGATGGAGATATACAAATCCTAAAGTGCTATAAACCTGGCGTAGCGAAGATTGTCCCTCTAGAGGTTTAAGTAAAGCTAAGACTGCAGGAAACTCCTTTTTACGAATTAACACCTCAGCCTTTGCTACTTCTAATGTATCCGAAAGCCTCCCCTCTTTCGCTTCTTCGTCATATACCTGTAGAGCATCATCAAAGCGTTTTAGTCCCGCCAGGGTGATAATCAATTCCCGACTGATGAAAGTTTGTGTAGGATTCTTGTCTCTGTAGTCTTTAAGCACATCCACGAGATCATCCCACTTCTGGCTAGCTCTGTACAGGTCTATTAAAAAGTTTAGATTTTGCAAGCTAACGTCTTTACTATAAGCGATCTCGGCACTTGAAATAGCACCTTCATAGTCTCCCATCTGTCCTAAGAGCAATCCTTTCGCATAATATACATCTGCTGCCTCCGGATATTGCGATGTTATCTGATCTAAATCCGCAACTGCTCCCCTAAAGTCGCCTATCTTTAACTTATCCTCTACGGCTTCTAGAGCCTTTTTATAAGGCTTCTCCTGTTCCTGCGACCGAGCTGTAACAACGCTCGCCATGAAGATGATTATGATCCAGATTACTCTTTTTTGCATATATACGAATTTAGGCAATTAACTTATTTATCATCGATATACTCAAATCCGACATAAGGAACCAATACTTTCGGTATCTTGATTCCCTGATCTGTCTGATTGTTTTCCAATAGGGTAGCGACGATACGCGGCAACGCCAATGCAGATCCATTCAATGTATGGGCCAATTGCATTTTCCCATCGGCATTCTTAAAACGTACCTTAAGACGACTAGCCTGATATGCTTCAAAATTAGAAACCGATGAAACCTCTAGCCAACGTTTCTGTGCCGCACTATAGGTCTCCATATCATAAGTGAGTGCCGACGTAAAGCTCATATCTCCACCACACAGCCGTAGCACCCGATAAGGCAGCTCCAATTTCTGTAACAAGGATTGGACATATTTGTTCATTTCTTCAAGCGTATTGTATGATTTATCAGGATGAACAATCTGTACAATCTCAACTTTATCAAATTGATGTAACCGGTTCAGTCCACGTACATGTGCGCCATACGATCCTGCCTCACGACGAAAACAGGGTGTATATCCGCAATGTCTGATAGGAAAGTCGTCCTCTTTAACAATTGTATCCCGGTAGATGTTGGTCACCGGCACTTCTGCAGTAGGTATTAAATACAGGTCATCGTTTGTGACATGATACATCTGACCTTCCTTATCAGGCAACTGCCCCGTAGCATATGCTGATGCCTCATTAACAACAACAGGAACTTGAACTTCTTTAAAACCAGCTTTCTCCGCTTCATCCAAAAAGAAATTAATCAATCCCCGTTGAAGACGAGCGCCTTTCCCTTTATATACGGGAAACCCCGCTCCTGTAATTTTCGTACCCAGTTCAAAATCTATGATATCATACTTTGCAGCCAGCTCCCAATGTGGAAGAGCATCCTCCGACAATGTAGGAAGTATACCGTACTCATACGCAACTTCATTGTCCTCCGCGGTTTCTCCGCGTGGCACCGATTGGTGTGGCAAATTAGGCAACTGAATCAATTTGTCATGAAGTGCAACCTCAATTTCTTCCAACTCTGCTTGTATAGCCCTAATTTGATCCTTATATCCGGCAGATTTAAGTTTCACAGCCTCAGCATCTTCCTTCTTACCCTGACGCATCAAATCGCCAATTTGCTTGGCCGAAGAATTGGCTTCCGCTGCGATAGCGTCTGATTCAGACTGGCTTTTACGTCGTCTTTCATCCAATGTAATAATTTCGTCCACCAGATGGAGATCCTTAAAGTTCTTCACACCTAATCTTTCGATTACAGTATCTCTGTTCTCACGGATATAATTTAACTGCAACATAAATATTGATTATCATTAACTAGCGCAAAGATAATGAAAAAAAAGCCCTCTCATACATTTATGAGAAGGCTTTCGATATATCTTTACGGTAGAATAAGTTATTCCTTTTCTACCTGCATGTAATTAAGTTCTAATGGCGTTTTACGACCAAAGACCTTTACCATTACCGTCAGTTTCTTTTTATCCTCATGCACCTCTTCGATCTCTCCTGTAAATCCATTAAAAGGACCGTCGACAACTTTGACCGATTCACCTACAAGATAAGTCATATTAAAGCTTTCTCCTTGTTCTGCCATTTCATCAACCTTACCCAATATCCGATTTACCTCCGCTTGGCGTAGTGGAATAGCAGCACCTGATTTATCTCCAAGAAAGCCTATTACACTATTCAAATTCTTGATAACGTGCTCTATTTCGCCGTCCAATGCAGCTTCAATTAACACATATCCCGGATAATAGTTACGCTCCTTCGCTACCTTCTTCCCATCACGCATCTGGTAGTATTTCTCCATGGGAATCAATACCTGAGGAACCAAATGCTGAATGCCCAAATGACTAACTTCAGCCTCTATATATTGCTTTACTTTCTTCTCTTTTCCACTTACAGCACGAACCACGTACCATTTCAAACTTTGATCAGCCATAATAATATAAAGGTATAATTAAGACGCCGTACTGTAAATCCATTCTAACACATTGCTTGAAGCTTTATCCATAACAAAAACCAACAATGCGATAATCAAAGAAGCCACAAGTACGACTACTGCATGATTTTGAAGTTGAGACCAAGTAGGCCAAGTTACCTTCTGAGTAACCTCACCATACGAGTCTTTTATAAAATTAAGTACTTTAGCCATTTTTTAGTCTACTTAAGTATTAGCACGGGCACCAGGACTCGAACCCAGACCAAAGGTTTTGGAGACCTTCGTTC
>JBEBVG010000076.1:0-13742 GCA_040392845.1 Sphingobacterium sp.
GATCCCCGTGAACGTCTTTTGTCTATGTTTTCCCGTGTGAACTATGCCTTCAAAGATCGTTATCTCCTATCTGCAAGTTATCGCCGAGAGGGATCGTCTAAATTTGGCCCTAATAACCGTTGGGGGAATTTCTGGGCTGTCTCGGGAGGATGGAGACTTACGGAAGAAGACTTTATTCGGGATCTGTCTTTTATCAGTGATTTGAAACTACGCGTCGGCTATGGTGTAACGGGTAACAATAGTTTCAGCACCGGGTATGCAACGCGTATGTATAGCCCAGATTCGCAAATGTACCCTACCCCTACAGGGGAATGGATTTATGCTTATGGCCCGCAACGGAATATCAACCCCGATCTGAAGTGGGAGGAAAAAGGAGAATTTAATGCAGGGGTAGATTTTGGCTTCTGGGGTAATCGTTTATTCGGTAAATTCGACATCTACCAGAGACGCGTGAAAGACCTGCTGTTCGAAACAGATGCGCCAGTACCGCCCATGACACATACGACTATCATGAAAAATGTGGGAACTTTAAAGAATAAAGGTTGGGAATTTGAACTGGGTGGTGAAGTCGTACGTCATAAAGATTGGAATTATACTACTGTGGCACGACTATCTCATAATACTTCCAAAATATTGGATCTTGGCGAAGACGGGGTGATCGACATGGATGCTTTCCCTTCACCAGGTAATCCGGGAAGGGCCGGACGTCTACAGAATGACGCCACTATCGGCAAATTCTTTGTCTTCAAATACGCCGGGTTAGATGAAAACGGAAAATGGCTGATTTACGACAAGAATGGTGAAATCGTACCGGGCACAAGTACAAACCTCATCAACGACAACAAATATTACGTCGGCAATGCTATCCCTAAACTGACAGTTGCATGGGATCACAACGTAAGTTATAAGCAGTTTGATTTGTCAGTCTCTCTACGTAGCTATATCGATTATGATGTGTTTAGTCAAGTGAACATGTATTATGGACTACGTACACAATCACAATTCAATGTTTTAAAAGAAGCCTTTGACCGCTATGCTGCGGTCGATGACGAAAAAATATTGAGTGATGTATTTATCAGCGATGCTTCATTCGTTAAGCTTGATGCGGTCAGTGCAGGATATACATTTGACCTGAAGAAACACACCCGTTACGTATCGAAAGCACGGTTATATTTTACATCAAGAGATCTGTTTGTGTTAACTGCATATAAAGGCATTAACCCCGAAGTAAGTCTGAATGGCTTATTCCCGGGTTTTGAACAAATTAATAGTACGGCGAGTATGTATCCGCAAACCCGTAGGTTCACGTTAGGAGTACAACTCACATTCTAAAAAATCAGATAAGATATGAAACGCTATTCACTAAAATATTTACAGTTATCCGGATTAACACTTTCCCTTTTGTTGGGATCTTGTAATCTCGACGAACTGCACCATTCTTCGGTCACTCCCGAGACCTTTTTTACTTCTAAAGAAAGTACCTACGCCGTTTTGGCTCGTCCATTCACGCATTGGCGTTGGTTTATCGGTGCCGATCGCTGGTATCTGCAAGAGTTGACTACCGATGCCATGACCTGTCCGCAACGTGCAGAAGACTGGTATAACGGAGGCGAATATTTTCGTCTGCAATATCATACCTGGAATCCGGATGACCGTTTCGTTGAAAACACGTATAACGGTGTCGGAGGTGGCATAGCCCGAACCATGTCGGCCAAAGAAGATCTGGAAGCACTGGATTATTCGACTGTCGGAATGACAGAACAGGATAAGGCGGACCAAGTACAACAGTTAGAAGCGCTGATTGCGTGGTTCTATATGCGTGGACTCGATTTCTTTGGCGGAATGCCTATTTATGAGTCGACACAGGATGACCTCCGCCCTCGCGCTACTGCACAAGAAACGTTCGACCATATTGAAGCACTGTTGAAAAAAGCTATTCCTAACTTGAAAAAGAAAACCCAGTTAGGTGCATTTGAAGACGGTTACATCCGGCAAGGCGCAGCCGCAGCGATGCTGGCTCAGCTTTACTTTAATGCGGAGGCTTATACCGGACAAGATCGGTTTAGCGAATGTGCAGCTATTTCTCAAGATATTATTGACGGTGTATATGGTGTCTATGAGCTGGACAATACATGGTGGGGGCCGCATGGTTTCGATAACGACCGCTCTCCTGAAGTAATTTGGGCAGCACCTTCAAAAGGTGGCGGTACTACGGAAACGGCATGGAACTGGTATTGGCGGTACTTTTATCATCAGGAAAGCAGCAAATACTTTGGTGGGGCAACAGGCAATGGGGCTCCATACAATGGATTTATGCTAAGCCCTTCCCGTAAACCTACAGGAGAAGTATATACCGAATTTAAGGTAGGAAATCCCTACGAAAAATTCCATGCCCTGGATCTTCGCAAAAAACCTTTTGTCTACCGGGGAAATAAAACTTATGAAGGCATGTTTTTGGTAGGCGCGCAAACGAATCCCATAACCGGAGAGTCCACCATGGGAACAAAATTATATAAAGGTGAAATTCTCAATTTGGTGGATATAGTTGCTCCTTTCAAAGAACTCAATTCGAAATATGGCGGTGATGTATCCAAATTGCCTTCTAACATTCAGGTCGGGGAAGAAAACAGTGGCGTTCGGTTAGTAAAAGTTCCGCAGCCGAATTTAGCTGATCAACAGTTGCAGTTTGACCCAGACTGTCCCGTTATTCGTCTTACCGAAATATACTATATGCTCGCCGAGTGTAAGTTCCGGTCGGGAGATGCCGAAACCGCAGCAACATTGATTAATACAGTACGCAAACGCAATTTTGCAAACCGGGTGGATCCAGATCCGGTAACCGCAGACAATCTGGACAAATACCGCATGTTGGATGAATGGTTGATCGAATTTCTTGGCGAAGGTCGCCGACGTACCGATCTTATCCGTTGGAATGCTTTTACAACGGAGAAATGGTGGGATCATGAACCGACAGATAAAACGAGAAACTTATTCCCCATTCCGTACTCTGCGATTTCAGCGAATGGTTTATTAACGCCAAATCCGGGATATGGTGGAAACCAGTAGTCCAATTAAAATTATTTTAAAATAGAACGAAACGAATCATGACACGAAAAATATTTTTTAAGTTATTATCGATATCCCTACTCCTTTTTATAGGTTGTAGTGACGACGAACGGCTGGTTCGGAACCCGGCCCCCGAAGAGCCAAGTGATATTGTTGTAGAAGAGGGCATGAACCTTGTCGGTAAACTCACAGACGGCAATGAGCCTGTCGTGGGTGCCGTGGTTAGTGATGGCTATTCGGTAACCACGACGGATGACGAGGGAATCTATCAATTAAAGGCAAATGAACTGGCGAAGTTTGTCTTCGTATCAGTCCCGGCAGATTATGAAATCCCGACGGAGAATGGTTTACCCAAAATATACCGGGAATTACCTGCAGATAAAAGTCAGGTTATACGCAGAGACTTTGGCCTAAAAAAACAAGCTGTTGTCAGCAATTTCCAGCTGTTGGCATTGGCTGACGTACAAATTGGCCAATCGGTAGAGTTGAGCTGGCTGCGCCAAACCGAAATACCGTTAATCGCAGACTACGTCAACACCTTGAAATCCACTTCACCGGTTTATGGAATCTCGCTTGGGGATCTCGTCTGGGACAACATGGCTTACCTTAGCGAATATGCAACGGAAATAAAACGGCTAGGTCTGCCCATATTCCAAGTCATCGGCAACCATGATCACGATAGAACAGTGACGAACAACGATTATCTGGCTGCTCAGCAGTTTGAGCGTAACTTCGGGCCAACTTATTATTCCTACAATATTGGAGATTGTCACTTTGTCGTACTAGACAACGTCGACTACAATGGGCACAGCGACTATAGCAACCACATTCCGGAAAACCAATTGGATTGGCTCAAAGAAGATTTAAAGCATGTAAGCAAAGATAAACTTATCGTCCTTGGCACACACATCTACACCTCAAGGAGAGACCGGCCAACGTTAGGTACAAGCAACAAACAAGCGCTTTACGACCTGCTAGAAGGCTATACCGTCCGAATCTTAACGGGCCACCTGCATAATAATCGCATGACGACGATCAATGCGGATATCGAAGAAAACAATTTGGGATCCGTGATGGGCGCCTTTTGGAACTACCTGTGCAACGATGGAAGTCCTCGCGGGTATGCGGTGTACGAGATTGAAGGGAATACGATTAAAAATTGGTATTACAAGGGTACGGACAAACCCAAGGACTATCAGATCAAAATCTACAAGCCGGGACAAGCTGTTTCTGCCGGAAGACAGGATGGTGTTATTGTCAATATTTTTGCTTGGCATACCAATTGGACAGTTAAGGTGTATGAAGATGACATGTATAAAACGACGTTAACCGACAATTTAAAATATGAGATGGATAGGGACGCATACGATGCCTATTTTGGAGACAGCAAACCTGCTCATCGACCATCTGCTGAGCCGGAGGCGTATAATGACCATATGTTTTATTACAAGCCTTCTGTATCTACCGGTGTCACCGTTAAAATTGAGGCCACCGATGCATATGGAAATGTGTATGTAGAGAGCGTACAGTTGTAAGACGAACGTATATATTCCGATAATATAAAGGAAGGTGCATTTCAGGCACCTTCCTTTTTTTGGAATGTTTTTTACCGTTCTTTATGGCTTTTGCTCTTGTGGTTTCAAACCGATCTTCTCACCCTCCGACACCATAAAATCATATGCTGCTTGCTTTTCATTCGGTATATCTCCCTCAAGAATAGCCTCACGGATCACATTTTTAATAATGCCGACCTTCCGCCCCGGGCTCAACCCGAATACCTGCATGATATCTTCCCCCGTTACCGGCGGTTGCCAATTACGCAAATGATCACGTTCCTCGACATCTTTTAATTTCTGTTTGACGAGTTCAAAGTTCTTTCTGTATTTCGCTTTTTTGAAATCATTCTTGGTTGTCACATCCGCATGGCAAAGTAACATAAGACTGTCAATATCATCCCCTGCCTCAAACAATAAGCGGCGCACAGCCGAGTCGGTCACGATGTCTTGGGCTAAAACTATAGGTCTTAAATGCAGTTGTACCAGTTTCTGAACAAATTTCATTTTATCGTTCAACGGCAACTTGAGTTCGGCAAACAATTTGGGTACCATACGAGCCCCCTTATCCTCATGCCCGTGAAATGTCCACCCCACGCGTTTGTCAAAACGCTTCGTGGCAGGTTTTGCAATATCATGCATAATTGCTGCCCAACGAAGCCACAGATCATTAGATAGCTCTGCTACGTTGTCCAAAACTTCCAAAGTATGGTAGAAATTGTCTTTATGACCTTTACCGTCGATAACCTCCACACCTTGCAACCGACACATAGCCGGAAAAATCAACTCCAGCAGTCCTGTATCATATAAGTATCTAAAACCAATAGACGGTTTGTCAGATAAAATGATTTTGTTGAGTTCGTCGATAATCCGCTCTTTGGATATAATCTTAATTCTATCCTTAGTATCTGTAATAGCCTGAATGGCCTGTATATCGATTTTAAAATGCAGTTGCGTAGCAAAGCGAATAGCACGCATCATCCGGAGCGGATCATCTGAAAAGGTCTCTCGCGGATCTAATGGCGTACGAATGATACGATGTTGTATATCTTTTACGCCATCGAAGGGATCCAGAAGCTGTCCATAATTGCCTTTATTCAAAGAATAAGCTAGAGCATTTATAGTAAAATCCCGCCTGTTCTGATCATCCTGAAGTGTACCATCTTCCACAATAGGTTTTCGTGAATCTTTTCTATACGACTCTTTTCGGGCACCTACAAACTCGATATCCAGACCATCGTATACCAACATCGCTGTACCGAAGGATTTATAAACGGAGACTTTGCTGTGTAGAAGATCGCCCAGTTGCGTGGCGAACCCTATACCGCTACCGATAACAAGAATATCTATGTCATCTTTGAAAGGCCTGTTCATGATACGGTCACGCACATAGCCTCCGATGACATAACATTCCGTACCTGTCGTATCGGCTAAATTTCTGATAATGGAAAATATAGGGTGTTGTAAATGTTCAATCATGTTCCGGCACTAATCTCTATCTTTAGATAATCTTCGGAAGCCCAACGGGTTGGCACTCAGCTTGGCCTGTTCTCTCCTATTTTTGACAATATGCACTGCCAGGAAAATAGCTTCCAGGAAAGATTCCGGCGAAGCCAGATCTTTACCTGCGATATCGTATCCTGTACCGTGATCGGGGGAAGTACGGACAATAGGGAGTCCCGCGGTATAATTCACACCTTTACGGTGGGCAATATGCTTGAAAGGAATGAGGCCTTGGTCGTGGTACATGGCCAGTACCGCATCGAATTTCGTATAAGTGTCTGACGCAAAAAAGCCATCCGCCGGATAAGGTCCAAAACAAAAAATACCTTGCTCATTGGCTTGCTCGACAGCTGGACGGATAATTTCGATATCTTCTGTCCCGATGATGCCATTGTCTCCCGCATGAGGGTTCAAGCCTAATACCGCAATCCGTGGCTTCTGAATCCAAAAGTCATTTTTGAGGCTTTTATGCATTAAATGGAGCTTTTTCAAGATGGCTTCCTGGGAGATATGCATAGCGATATCCTTGACAGGAACATGTCCGGTCACTACCCCAACACGCAGATCATCGCTTACCATAAACATTAATACATCATCAGCCCCCGTCTTACTTTGCAGATATTCCGTATGACCCGGAAACTGGAAACCTTCTCTCTGGATATTGTGTTTGTTGATCGGAGCGGTCACCAAAGCATCAATTTTGCCAGCATTGAGGTCTTCGACAGCTCTTTCTAAGGATAAAAAAGCATACTTACCTCCTACTTCATTCTCTTCGCCCAATGTTATCTTAACATCCTCCTGCCATACATTGATCATATTCGGCCTTTTGGAGTTTGCTTGCTCAGGATGGTTAATGACATTAAAGCTAAAATCATTGATATTGTTTGCTTTTCGATGAAAGGATGCATTTTTTGTATTTCCATATACTATAGGGTTAAAATAATCCAATACGCGGCTATCTGCCAACGATTTAATAATCACTTCCATCCCTATTCCATTGAGATCACCGATGCTAATACCTACCTTTAATTTATCACTCATTACCAAAAAGCTTTTATTACCCAAAAGTAACAAAAAATAAGTTTTTTAACATTTACTTTTTACTTTTGGTCATTATTACTACGAAACACTATGAGTACGGTACGCGCAAAAAAGCATTTAGGACAACATTTTCTAAACGATAAAAATGCTGCTCAACGCATCGTCGAAGCATTGGACACAACCATAGGCTTCAAACAGGTGTTGGAAGTAGGCCCTGGTATGGGTGTCCTATCTGATTTTTTACTACAAAAGTCTACATATGAGACCTTTTTGATAGATGTGGATGAGGAGTCCATAGATTTTTTGGCAGATAAATACCCCGATCTGGGTGAAAAGTTAATCCACGGGGATTTCTTAACATTAGATTTTAACCGTTATTTTGGCGATAAGGTGGCAATCATTGGCAATTTTCCATATAATATATCTTCCCAGATTCTCTTCAAGATCCTGGAGGAAAGGCAACGTGTCGTGCAGATGGTAGGTATGTTCCAAAAGGAAGTGGCCGAACGTTGTGTAGCAAAACCCGGCTCAAAAGAATATGGTATATTAAGTGTTTTCCTTCAAGCTTATTATGATATAGAATATCTCTTCACCGTCAAGGCAGGGGCATTCAATCCTCCACCAAAAGTGCTCTCAGGCGTGATGCGTATGACGCGGAACAATACCAAAAGTCTGAATTGCGACGAAAAGCTATTTTGGAGGGTGGTGAAAGCTGCATTTAATCAACGTCGCAAAACCTTGCGCAATGCGCTTTCGGGAATCATTGCAAAAGACAAAATGAGTGATAACATGTTATATGATCTTCGTGCAGAACGTCTACATGTCAACGATTTTATAGTGCTTACAAACGAAATAACAGAAGTGTCTTGATGCCTAGATTATGAAAATCTTAATTGTAGATGATGTACATGAAGTACTTTTAGAGAAATTACAAAAAGCGGGAATTGCTTTTGACTATCATCCGAAGGTGACACGATCAGAAGCTGAACAGCTAATTCCACAGTATGCAGGTTTAGTCATACGTTCCAAATTTCAAGTTGACCAAGCATTTATTGACCTCGCTCCCCAGCTGCAATTCATTGGCCGTGCCGGTGCTGGTATGGACAACATCGATGGCACATACGCTGCACAACGAGGTATCACGTTGATTAGCGCTAACGAAGGCAACCGTGATGCCGTAGGGGAACATATGATAGGGATGTTATTAAGCCTCATGAACAACCTCAACCGTGGTGACCACCAGGTGCGAAACGGACAATGGCTACGTGAGGAAAATCGGGGATATGAGCTTAAGGGCCGAACGGTAGCGTTAATAGGTTATGGGAATAATGGCCAGGCAATGGCAAAAAAACTTTTGGGCTTTGAGGTGAAGGTTATCGCTTACGACAAATATAAGACAGGATTTACCGATGCTTATGCCACTGAAGTCTCTATGGAAGAAGTGGTGAGGCAAGCAGATGTACTAAGCTTCCATATTCCCCTGACACGCGAGACCAAAGGATTAGTAAATGATGAATATTTATACCATTTCCGCAAACCTATATTCTTTTTGATGGGAGCCCGGGGAGGAATTGCACATATCCCATCGGTTTTAAAATATATGGATCAAGGTAAGATATTAGGCGCTGCATTTGATGTTTTACCTGTTGAAAAGTTTCCTGCATTAGCCCAACAGGAATGGTACAAAGAACTGGTTTCCAGAGATAATATCATTTTGAGTCCCCATGTCGCGGGTTGGACTTTCGCCAGTTATTATAAGCTATCGGATATTCTGGCAACAAAGATTATCACACATTTGACTTGCTAGCCATTGCCTCTTTTACTATATCTACGTTATAAAAAAGGTGAAGATGTATGTGATAAAGCACTGTACAATAAGTGTAAAATCTAGCAAATAGACTTGATGATATCTTCTGATATCTTTAAAGATTAAAAAATACATCCCTAAAAACAGTAATGCATTGGTTGAAACCAGACCCCATTTGATAGCGATAGCGTAAGGGGAAAGAATGATGAGAATGGTGTGCAATACAATCATACCGTAACACGCCAATATAGCACGTCTTTCGCCTATTATATGTGGGATAGTCTTAAGATGATAATACGAATCCTGTTCCATATCCCGGATATCAAAAGGAAGTGTACAGATGAGCAAGAAGAGTATTTTGATAAGTCCCAGATAATTGGCTACCCACCAATCGATCGGCAACCCCTCGGCCCAAAGCTCCACCACTGGCAACCCCACACTACTTAATGACCAAACCAAGGCAATATAAAACAACTTTACACCTGTAACCTGCCGTAAACCTGTTCGCTTCCCTTTAACTTTAAAAAATGGAAAGCTATAAGAAATACTTACTCCCCCCACAAATAACAAATAGGCCAATGTATAGAGATGAACGTGAGATAAGCTATATATCATCAGTCCGAAAGCCAGGATGCTACATAACCAAAACCATTTCATATGGCTAAATACCCATCTCGTCCGCTCGTAAGGAGATCGGTTTGGTTCACGAGGTTTGGATAGATACAAGCTAAAATTATACAATAATAGCGTAGAAGATCCTTCGATCAGTAAAATATAAAGATTAGCATGTTTACCTAAAATAATATAGGTCAAATAACACTGCGCGAATGCCGCCAACGCTATTAATATATTCGTAAAAATCAAGAAACGATACAGCATATTTACCTAATTAACCGGATAAAAATTAGTAAATAATGGCAAAAAAAAATTAAATTAGCGCTAGCAAATTTAAACTTTCGGTTTGAAATAAATAAATGTCCGAAATAAATAAATTTTGATGTTTTTTAATATAGACCTATAAATTTTTAGAGTAAAACATGAATTTTCAGATTAATTCCTTTGAGGAGTATCAAGAAGCTTATAAAAAAAGCGTAGAAAATCCCGAACAATTCTGGGGAGAAGTAGCCGATCATTTTTTTTGGAAAAGAAAATGGAACAATGTTCTCAACTGGAACTTCACAGAACCTGATATCAACTGGTATGAAGGCGGAAAGCTAAACATCACGGAAAACTGTCTGGATCGACACATCTATCAAAATGGAGATACCCCTGCTATCATATGGGAGCCAAATGACCCGACAGAAGCGCATCGTATATTAACTTACAAACAATTGCTCCAAAAAGTAGAACAATTCGCTAATGTATTAAAAAACAACAATGTTCGAAAAGGAGATCGGGTTTGTATTTATCTGCCTATGGTACCTGAGCTTGTTATCTCTTTATTGGCATGTGCCCGGATCGGGGCTATCCATTCCGTTGTTTTTGGCGGGTTCTCTGCACAGTCTATTGCAGACCGTATCAATGACGCTGCCTGTAAACTAGTTATCACATCGGATGGTGGCTTTCGTGGATCGAAGATATTGGAATTGAAAACCGTAGTTGATGATGCATTAATGCAATGTGATTCAGTAGAAAAAGTAATCGTATTGACTCGTACCCGTACGCCGGTATCCATGCTAAAAGGCAGAGATGTATGGTGGGAAGATGAGATCAAAAAGGTCGAAACACAGGGAAACCCAAGTTGTCCCGCTGAAGAAATGGACGCTGAAGATAAATTATTCGTGCTTTATACGTCGGGATCAACCGGCAAACCAAAGGGTGTGGTGCATACCACCGCTGGCTACATGGTATTCACGGGCTATACATTTGCAAATACGTTTCAATATAAGCCAGGTGAAGTCTATTTCTGTACAGCTGATATCGGGTGGATTACAGGCCACAGTTATATCGTCTACGGACCGCTGTCGCAGGGCGCTACTTCATTGATGTTCGAGGGTATCCCTACCTATCCCGATGCCGGCAGATATTGGGATATCGTCGACAAATATAAAGTCAACATTATCTATACTGCGCCTACTGCAATCCGTTCATTGATGGCCTTTGGTGACGAATTTGTAGAAAATAAGGACCTTTCGTCATTGCGCGTACTCGGATCTGTAGGCGAACCGATTAATGAGGAAGCGTGGAATTGGTACCACGAAAAAGTAGGCAAGAAAAAATGCCCTATAGTAGATACATGGTGGCAAACTGAAAATGGTGGTCATCTTATCACGCCGATTGCAGGTATCACACCGGAGATTCCAAGCTACGCTATGTTACCTTTACCTGGGATACAACCTGCATTGATGGACGAACATGGAAATGAAATAGAAGGAAATGATGTTTCCGGAAATCTCTGTATAAAGTTTCCATGGCCTGGAATGTTACGCACAACCTGGGGCGATCACGAACGATGTAGGCAGACTTACTTTGCAACATATAAAAACATGTATTTTACAGGAGACGGTTGTTACCGGAATCCTGATGGATA
This sequence comes from Sphingobacterium sp., assembly GCA_040392845.1. Lineage (GTDB taxonomy): Bacteria > Bacteroidota > Bacteroidia > Sphingobacteriales > Sphingobacteriaceae > Sphingobacterium. The sequence continues at coordinate 11,501 of JBEBVG010000076.1, forward strand.
TTATCGGATTACAGGTCGTGTTGATGACGTATTGAATGTATCTGGGCATCGTATTGGTACTGCTGAAGTTGAGAATGCAATCAACATGCACTCGGATGTGGTGGAATCTGCTATCGTAGGGTACCCGCATGCGGTAAAAGGACAGGGAATATATGCCTATGTCATTGCGAATCACCATATCGATGAAGAAAGCACAAGAAAGGATATCTTACAAACGGTGTCCCGTCTTATCGGACCTATTGCAAAACCTGACGTCATCCAGTTTGTTTCTGACTTACCAAAAACGAGATCAGGCAAAATTATGAGACGTATCCTTCGTAAAATCGCGGAAGGTGAATTTTCAGCCGTTGGTGATATTACAACATTACAAGATCCGACAGTCGTCCAAAGAATCATTGAAGACGCACAAAAAATGAAGAAATAAAAACAAGATGGCCGGGGGTTTCTCCGGCCATCTTGTTTTATACAGGTTTTGATCTACTCTAGGCTTCCTTTTACAGTTATTCCAAATTTATAGCAAAAAGAATACACTTTTTTTATTATTTTTATGGCTTTCCATATCCATAATAAAAGAATAGATGCTATTAACTGTATTATCAGGATTATTTTTTTCTTGTCTAATCATTCCTCTTGGAAAAATACTCAAAACGAAATGGAGTATCCTCTTACCTATAGTTCCATTTTTATTATTTGCATTCTTCCTCACACAAATCCCGTTAATCAGTTCCGGCGATAGTTTATACCAACATATTAGTTGGATTTCTTCGCTAGGAGTAGATTTTGACTTTAAGCTGGATGGACTATCATTGCTCTTTTCACTTTTAATTACCGGTATAGGTACAGCAATTTTTGTATATGCAAGATCTTATCTAAAAGGTCATCGTTATTTTGATCGCTTCTTTGGCTACCTTTTCCTTTTTATGGCTGCTATGCTGGGAGTAGTACTCTCCAATAATATCTTACTTTTATTTATTTTTTGGGAGCTTACCAGTATTAGTTCTTTTTTCCTGATAGGTTTTAACAACGACAATGCTGAATCTCGAAAAAGTGCCCTGATTTCTTTTTGTATTACGGGCCTGGGAGGTTTCTTTTTATTGGCAGGCCTGATCTTGTTAGGTAATATCGCAGATACTCTGGTCATTTCTGATCTCATCCAATCTAAAGATATTATTCTTAGTCACCCGCTCTATCCAGTGGCAGTGCTATTTCTGTGTATAGGTGCATTTACAAAATCGGCACAGTTCCCCTTTCATTTTTGGTTGCCGGGAGCGATGAAAGCCCCTACTCCGGTCTCTGCATATCTACATTCGGCCACCATGGTTAAAGCGGGGATATATCTTCTGGCAAGATTTACCCCTATTTTAGGGGGAACTCCTTTATGGAATAATACGTTGATGATCGTAGGAGGAATTACCATGCTGTATGCCGCTATCCACTCTTTATTTCGCATAGATCTGAAGGGAATATTGGCCTACTCGACAATCTCAGTCCTCGGTGTACTTACATTTCTACTTGGCATTGGCACAAAAGAGGCGGTGATAGCAGTTAGCGTCTTTATACTTGCCCACGCGTTATATAAGGCTACCCTATTTCTCATAACGGGAATTATTGACCATGAAACAGGAACGCGCGATATTTCAGTATTGGGAGGACTAGGTAAAGTATTATTTCCTGTCGCGCTAGCTGGTAGTTTGGCTGCTCTATCGAGTGCCGGCGTACCACTTACTTTTGGGTTTATTGGAAAAGATTTAATCTATGAAGCGACGCTCCATACACCACAAATAAATCTTAAATGGGTGCTGACCGGCTTAGCTATTACTACCAACGTCGGTCTGGTCGCTGCTGGATTTATGGCTGGCTTTAAACCTTTCTTTGGCAAACTTCCACTGCAATTTACAGGTGTACATCTGCCTTACAAATCGATGTGGATTCCCCCCCTGATACTAGGCCTGCTGGGAGTCATTTTCGGATGTGCTCCGGGAATCACTGGTCATCTATTAACAGAGCAAGTAGCTAAAAACATTGTATATCATGAAATAGCTGCTCCTTTAAAAATTTATCATGGCTTTAACGAAGTGTTGATTTTAAGCTTATCTACCTTAGCTGTAGGTACCTTGGTTTATCTCATTAATAAAGCATCGCCGCGCAAACTGGCATTTATAGAACGTTTCAGAGTCCTCTCGCCAGAACGGATTATCGTAGGTTGCGGGGAAGATCTCTTAAAAATATCGGCTTGGGCAAC
>JBEBVG010000077.1:0-13660 GCA_040392845.1 Sphingobacterium sp.
ATTTATATCGTGTATACAAATGGTGTCATCGCCCCTTTTCTTGTTGCTGAATAGCTTATAAGGGTTTCAGTAAGGGTAAGAAAACATTGTTCTGATTCTGAACATAGCCATTGCACTTAACTTGCTCAAAAATGAAACCTCTTAAAAAAGAAGTATCGAGAGAAAAAGGCCTGATGCGGGCGGAGACAACGAATATCTAATGAAAATTAGGTGTTTCGGGTAACTAAAAGCTTCACTTTACAAATAAATTGCTAAATTGCCCGTGATTTAGGCCTTAATAATGAAATATAAGAAGTTTCAGGATAGTGAGTTGTTATTGAAACTTAGCAATGACGACCAACATGCCTTTGATGAAATATACAGGCGTTATTGGAGGGATATGTTTCAATCTGCCTATAATTTGTTGCGGGAGAAAGAAGCCTGTATGGATATTGTACAGGAACTTTTTATCTGGTTGTGGGAACACCGTAACAACTTGAATGTTGCTACGCTCAAACCCTATCTGCTCGTGGCGGTAAAATTCAAAGTAGCCAATTATATCAAGAAAGATAAAGTGCGGTCCTCTTTTTTTGATCAATTAAAAAAAATGGAAGAACCGTATGAACTGGTTGATGATAGTATTGAGGTCAAGGAGATGATGGAGATCATTAACCACTTTACTAACCAGCTCCCGGAGAAGTGCAGAGAAGTGTTTTTATTGAGCCGTCGGGAGAATTTGAGTAATAAAGAAATTGCTGAACGTCTAAATATTTCAGTCAAAACGGTCGAAAGCCAGATGACTATAGCGCTCAAAAGATTGCGATCGTCTCTCGCAAGAATATCTTCTTTTCTCTTGCTGTTTTTATAAGACATCATACATACTTTCCTACGGGAATGACCTCTGTGCGGTATCTCTGATACATTCATTTATATTATTTAAAAAAAAATCAAATTTGTTTTAGGGGTAATGCCTTGGATAACTGCCATACATATATAAGCCCCTATTATGAATAAGGAAGAATTTCAAAAATTAACAGAAAAAAATAGTGATGCCGTTACTAAAAATGGGGAAGGCCGGGTACGCAACCGGTATTTCCATAAAGTAATTTTCACAGTATAAAAATTATGAATAAACCGATAATCAAATTGTTTTTAATACTTAGTGTTATATGCTTGCTGCCTAATCCATCGAATAGCCAAATTAAGATAGGAGTTATTGGTTCAGAGTCTGCTTTTATTACCAATTTTACGAGATATGTAGCCGAAAGAAATGAAAATATGAAAATTGTTGCATTTTGTCCTGCCTTTTCAAATGAAAACAGTGACAGTGCGGATGTGAAAATCTCGCAAAAGACTAAAAAACTTTTTGAAGAGCGTGAAATTGACTATGTTAAGACAACATATGAGCTGCTGAGAAAAGTCGATTTTGTTGTTATGGAAACCAATGAAGGAATGCTCGACTTTGCTTCTGCGTTTCAAGTTATAAAGGCACGGAAAGGATTGGTTATACAACAGCCTCGTAACTTTGAACTATCAGATATCATACTCCTTTTTGCCTTATCGAAAAAATATGAGGCTCCAATGAATTTTTTCTCACAGGACCAGACGATCAATCTTATTTCGTCATTTTCTACCACAAAGCCGATGATGGTCTCCACTTCGGTGTCTGCTAACCAAAGCATTGCTAGCATATTTAGCGGAACTGATACTATCTATGTGTTGAAAAACCCACTTACAGAAAAGTCGTCCTTATTTCTTTCAGACAGTAACGGAATAGAACCGAGTCGAGTTGCTGATTTACAGTATGAAAATATATTCGAGGGTATTCTTTCTTTTTCCCGGGATATTTTTCCAAATGGATCCGAGAACATGAGGAAGATACTGGTCCCTGAAGGTTCTGGCTTGGATATCGCCACACTCATTTTTTCTCTTCAAAAAAGTAAGAGCCAAAATGGAGAAAATGTGTATTTGAAAGATGAGTATCAGAAAGCATTTGACACAGCATTCAAAAAAATGATGCATTTGTATAATTAATATCCAACTATCCATTTGTCTAAATACACCACTAACTTAAAGTAAAAATCAAGTAGAATGAAAAATGACAACCTAATTCCATCGCTACTGTTTCTGACTTTATTGACCTTTATACCGATTTGGGTTGACGCCCAGTTTAAGATTAAGGTAATTAATGCAGATGATCATAACCCGATTGAAAATGTTATTATTGAAGATGCATCCCAGCAAAGGTTAGGCGTGACAGATAAATACGGCTATTTTGAAACGAGAGTCAAAGTTGCCATGCCTATTCAAGTAAGAATAGATAATTACTTCAATGAAAAAGTAGATGCGACGGGGCAGGAAGTAAAAATGGTCTATTTGAAGCCTCAAAAAGCTAAAGAAGAAATTGTTTTGCTATACGAAACAAGACCAAGAGAGTTTATGACTTCGTCGGTGTCTTTTCTAAAGGGGAGCGTTACCCAAAATACGGCTGCAACGAACAGGTTAAATACATTAGCAGGTCGGTTAACAGGATTGAGCGTCATGCAAACCGATGGCTTGCCAGGAAATGAGGACAGTAATGTGAAAATACGTGGGCAGCATACGATAGGTAATCGCCCGGGTATTACCGTTTTGGTTGACGGACGCCAGACAGATATAACGATGCTGGATCCTTACGATATAGAAAGTATAACTGTTCTTAAAGATGCTGCTGCTACGGCAATATATGGTATGAACGGTGGTAATGGTATATTGATGGTGAATACCAAACGAGGAAAGGAAGGGCGGTTACGGATAGAATATAACGGACAAGCTTCTTTGCAGGAGCCTCTCTCGCTTCCGAAGTTCTTGAACGCTTACCAATATGCTATTCTATATAATGAGGCAATGCTCAACGATGATCCAAATTCCAAACCCCTGTATACATTGCATGATATTGAAGGATATCGGTCGGGAAAATCGCCCTATGCGTATCCAGATGTAGATTGGGTGGATTTATTTATGAAAGATTATACTTTCCAAAATAGACATAACATTAATGTCTCGGGTGGTAGTCAAGCTGCAAAGTACTTTGTTTCTTTTGGTTATGTGAACAATTCCGGAATATTTAATACAGATGACAATATAAATACGTACAGAACTAATTCTAAGGTAAGTGCGCTAAATATACATGGTAATCTGGAATTGAATATCAATAAAAATTTTATGATCCTTGCCGATATTAAGGCAAAGAAAGATATGCGGACTGCGCCAGGTAGTTTCTCTAATACCTATGATCAGAACATTCTTGCTTCTTTATACTCGACTCCTTCGAATGCTTTTCAACCTATAACTTATAATGGTCAGCTAGGAGGTTGGTACAATGGCTCTAATCCTTATGGTATGTTGAACTACAGTGGATATTCGAATATAGAGACCAATTTTATTTCTTCTACGGTTGATCTCAGGTATGATTTGGGTGATTTTATAAAAGGGCTTTCTGTTCTTGGCTATTTTGGGGTGAATAGTACAACAGATTATATTACAGACAGATCGAAAACATTTGCTTCGTATATACTTAATCCATCTGCGACAATCTGGTACAAAAGAGGTGAAGATGGTGCTATAAATAGTTCAGGAAGATACTCCGCTATTGCCCGAAAATTCGACCACATGATCGGGTTGAATTATAAAGAAACATTTGGTGGTAATGATCTGGATATACTGGTTATGGCAGATCGCCAACAAATGAAAGAACACCTCTTTTCGTCGATTGGAGAGACTTTTCAAGGCCTAAAAGGAAAGGTGTCATATAAATACAACAATAAATATGTCCTAGATCTTTCGGGGTCATATCAAGGTAGTAACTATTATCCCAAACAGAATAGATACGGCTTTTTTCCAGCTATAGGAGCGGGATGGGTCGTATCAAATGAGTCATTTATGGAGGGAATTGAGGCAGTGAATCATCTCAAGGTTCGTGGTTCGTATGGTAAGACAGGGAATCATATAGGTACAGCCTTCGCTACTTATTACGGTTATCTCGACAACTTCTCTACGGGTAGTGGCGCATATATAGGCAACTCATTGAATAGGTCTACAGGTATGTATCAATCAAGAGTAGGGAATGATCAGTTGACATGGGAAAAAGCAACTAAATATAATATTGGGTTGGATTTTTCTTTATTGAAAGATCGGCTTAGTGGAGCATTTGATTACTTCAATGAGAAAAATAGGGATATCCTGGTAAAAAACGCTATATCGGTGATGTACGGTGCTGAAGTGTGGATGCCACATGGCAAAATGACAAACAGCGGGTATGAGGTTGAGCTTGGATGGGCAGATAAGATAAACAATCTGTCCTATTCGGTAAGTGCTAATTATTCATTTGCCCGAAATAGAGTAGACGAAAAAAATGAGGAAATAAGGGAATATCCCTGGATGTATGAAACTGGCCATCCATATGGCACGTATTTCGGCTATGTGTTTGATCGCTATTTTACGGAAGACGACGACTTTACCGCTCTCCCTGATCAATCACTATTGGGAGAAGTACAGCCCGGGGATCTGAAATACAAAGATTTGAACGATGATAATATTATCGATCAGAGTGATCGTACGATGATTGCTAAATCTACAATTCCGGAAACTTTTTATGGTATTAGCTTTGGCGTCGCTTATAAGGGTTTTGATTTTTCAACCTTATTACAAGGTGTTCGTAATTATACCGTTTATAACTCAGGAGCTACATATTGGGCATTTCATAACCAGACTGGTAATGTCATGGAGCATCATCTCGACCGTTGGACTCCTGGGTCAGGACAGCAGGCAGAATACCCTCGTTTGTCCCTTACTTCCACAAATAATACACAAACAAGCTCATTTTGGGTGCAAAACACTAATTTCTTGCGATTGAAAAACGTGGAGTTAGGTTATTCCTTACCCCATTCTATAGTCCAGAAAATTGGTGTCGGCCGTACGAGAATATTTATTAACGGCAACAACTTGTATGTCTGGTCAAAAACAAAAAATAGAGATCCCGAAGGCGATATATCTAGATATCCCTTGATGAGGACGCTTACGGGGGGAGTCAATATTTCATTTTAACGACAGGAGAATTATGAAAAAGAATATAAGAGCAAATTTCTATCTGATACTGGCCATCTGTACGTTCTATTCTTGTGAAGAGCAGAATATCGATAGCGTACCTTTAGACTTTGGCGATGTCGCCACGGTCTACGGAGACTCAACACGAGTACAGCAATTCGTGAATTATATTTACAATTATGTGCCAGATGGATTTGGACGAATAGGTAATGCTTTCGTGGCCGGAGCAACAGATGAGGGCGTATTTTCTACCAATGGATCGTCTGTTTCAAAATGGGCTATGGGCGCTTGGGGACCTACGTTTTTGCCAGATAATCCTCTGAGTAACAGTTATACAGGGATACGAGCTACCTATGTGTACGAAAACCAGATACATCCTCATATCATTGATGGGGTGATGACTTCCGTAGGACGCGAATTGAATATGGGACAGATTTATTTTCTACGTGCACTCTTTAACTTTGAGATTATTTCCCGTTTTGGAGGATACCCAATAGTATTAAAAGAATTAAATGCATCAGAAAACATATCCATACCAAGAAGCACATATGACGAATGTGTAAGATATATAGAAGATTTATGCGACAAAGCGATTGAGAGGTTGCCCGTATCAGTGAGTGCCGCAAATCTGGGACAGGCAACCAAAGGAGCGGCTATGGCGCTTAAATCCAGACTACTGTTGTATGCCGCGAGCCCGCTTTTCAATGATCCGAGCAATCCTTCAGACGACCTTATGCACGGAGCATATACGGAGGAGAAGTGGAAAAAATCAGCGGAAACTTCCGCGAAGGTTATTAACCTAAAAAATAGCCAGGGGAATACTTTATATAAATTAAGCAACAATCGATATAATCTTTTCTTATCGATCAGTGATCCCGAGATCATATTCAATAAGCTGTCCGCTCCCAGTAATGCTCTGGAAAGATTAAATGCTCCGGTAGGGTTGCAAAATGGTAGAGGAGGAACTTGCCCTACGTTAGACCTTGTAGACGCTTATCCCATGAAAAACGGTACAACATTCGACTGGAACAATACCATCATGTCTAAAGAACCTTTTGCCAATCGAGATCCAAGGTTCGAAAACGATATTTTATACAATGGTGCGAAATATATAGGCAACTATGAAATAGCAACATATGAAGGTGGTGTAGATAGACAAGGTATCTACGCGACAAAAACAAGTTTCTATCTTCGAAAATTTATGAGTAACGATGTTAATTGGTGGGGTACCCAAGCTCTTACAAACCATAGCTTCATTTTATTCAGGCATGCAGAAATATTACTTAACTATGCTGAAGCTATGAACGAAGCTTATGGGCCTGACAACGATCCGGAAAATTATGGAATGACTGCACGGCAAGCCGTGAAGATGATACGTGATAGGGCGGGGCTTACGGGCAACAATGACTTATCAATAACTGTAGCGGCGGGAAACAAATCACAGATGCGTGATGCTATAAGGACTGAAAGACAGGTAGAGTTGGCTTTCGAAGAACACCGGGGTTTTGATCTTCGGAGATGGAAGATAGCCGAACAAGTGCTAAACAGACCTGTGCAAGGGCTTCGTATCACCCAAAATGCTGATGGTTCCTTTACCTACGACAAGGTAAATGTAGAAAATAGAGTGTTTTTGCCCAAAATGTACTATTACCCCTTCCCACAATCGGAGATTAATAGAAACGGGGAACTCGTTCAAAATAAGGGGTGGAATTAAATAAGGGCTTTGATTAAGATTGAAATATGAAAAAAGTAATATTTTATATTCTCTTTGTATTAGTGGCTATTCATGCTTCTGCGCAACAAGGAATAATAATAACAGGCGTTGTGTTTGACGAAGACGGTCAACCTTTGATAGGAGCTTCTGTCGTCGAAAAGGGTACAACGAACGGGACAATTACTAATACTGATGGGAAGTTTTCCATTGTGGTTTTGAAGCCCGAAACAAGTTTAGTCATAAGTTTTGAAGGGTATCAAACTTATTCTACTGTCGTAAGAAAGGAACCGCAGTCACTGACTATACGACTTATTCCCGATAACACGAGCTTAGAAGAGGTGGTCGTTGTCGGTTATGGACAACAGAAAAAAGCGAGTGTTGTAGGAGCTATTTCTGTGATGGATAACTCGAGCCTAAAAAGAGCGGCCCCGGCTAACCTGACTAATGCTATTGCAGGAAATGTCACGGGAGCTATCGTAAGGATGCGAGATGGGAATATTGGTGGAGGAAACAACATATCAAGTAGTGATGGAACATTGGCTGATGCTGATATATTCATCCGGGGACGTGCAACCACGAATTCGGCTGTTCCGCTGATATTGGTAGATGGAATGGAATCAACTTTTGCGAGTATAAATCCGGAAGATATAGAACAGATGAGTATTTTAAAAGATGCTTCCGCGACTGCGGTATACGGTGTTCGTGGAGCTAACGGTGTTATACTGATTACAACAAAAAGAGGAAAGACAGGTTCGCCTAGAGTTTTTATGAAAGCGGAGACCCGGCTGCATCAACCGTTGAATTTTCCTGAAACGTTGGGTGCCTATGAATATGCCTATCTATATAACGAGGCTAGCCGTAATATGGGATTAGCCGAAAGATATTCAAGTGAAGATTTGGAACACTGGCGTAAAGGAGATGACCCTTATGCTCATCCGGATGTCAATTGGCGCGATCTATTGATCAAGAACCGATTTCCAGAACATCAGACCACCTTCAACATTAACGGGGGGACAAGTCTTGTAAATTACTATGTGTCCGGCGAATATCTGAATGCTGGCGGGCCATTCAATGGACGAGATCATGAGACATACACAACAAATTCATGGTATAAGAGATATAATTTACGCAATAACCTGGATTTTACTGTAACTAAAAACACCATTTTACGAGTTAGTCTGAGTGGTACAATAGAAACAAAAAACGACGCCAATCATGATGATTCCTCAGGACAGCGTTATGCTGGCTCGTTTTGGAGAAATATCCTAAACCTCACACCACATGAATATCCTGTATTCAACCCGGATGGCACATTTAATATTGGTCTCCCTCCGCAGAAGAGTAACGTGTACGGCAGCTTACATTCGGGCGGATACGTGCAGCGTGAAATAAATTCCTTTCAAACAAACGTGACGCTGGAACAAAAGCTTGATTTTTTAGTTGACGGATTGTCTTTCCGCGGAATGTATGGTGGTATATTTAATTCAGGTTCTCTGCTGACCTTTGATACAAAGCCTGCATATTGGAATTATAGTGCAGATACGGATACCTATCGGTTGGCACAGGCGGCAACTGCACCCAAATACGTCAACTCCAACTTAAATCCGCTCAACAAGAAACATTTTGAATTTGCCTTGGATTATAATAAGACGATAAATGAGGTACATAAGCTGTCGATGATGGGGATTTACATACAAACCACTACGGCCAATGCGTTTAACCTCCCTGTCAATTATCAAGGTGTATCGGGGCGTGCTACATATGGGTTCAAAAATAAATATCTTGCAGAGTTCAACGTGGGCTATAATGGTTCGGATCAATTTGCGAAAGGGAATAGATTTGCCATCCTGCCTGCCTTATCCTTGGGTTGGGTATTGACGGAAGAGCCGTTTGTAAAAAGTAATATTGCTTTTCTTGATTTTTTCAAGCTGAGGGGGTCTTATGGTACTGCTGGAAATGATCGCGTGGGCAGTTATCGATTTCTATATGATTATAAATACAGCATGGCAAAATCCCGTTGGGGCAGTTACACCCAGTATCCCGGCATTTATGAGTTTGGTGAAACTCCTCAGGATCTCGGCTCGGGATTGCGGGAGGGAACGCTGGGCAACGACCGTGTGACGTGGGAAATCGCCTATAAATCGAATATTGGGGCTGATTTTACAATGTTTGGAAACAAGCTGAACGGCTCTTTTGATTATTTTCATGAGCGGAGAGAAAATATTCTGGTAGTCCGGGGAGATCTGCCGACACAAACAGGTTTGTTATCCAATAAATTGCCTGCACAAAATGCAGGAAAAGTGACCAATAGAGGTTATGAACTATCTTTAAATTATAAGAATAGGGTTAACAATTTCGAGTATTCTCTGGGTACAAACTATTCATTTGCACGCAATAAAATAGATTATATCGCAGAAGTGGAGAGGCCTTATGCTTACCAGATGCAAAAAGGGCATCCTATTGGCTCACATTTTGGTTATACCTGGACAGGTAGATTTTACGACTTTGATGATTTGACCAATCCGGATGTGCCGAAGCCGGCCTACCCTATCAAGGCAGGTGATTTAATGTTTAAGGATCTTAATAATGACGGTATTATAGATGACTATGATAGAGGAGTGATCGGTTACCCATCTATTCCGGAGATCGTCTATGGTGTTAATTTCGGTTTAGGGTATAAGGGGATATACGCGAGCTTGTTTTTTCAGGGAGCATCAAACGTACAGTCTAACTATGGGGATGTAATGATGAATGAGTTTTCTCCAAATGTACAGGCCATACATAAAGGACGATGGGTGTATGATCCAGCCCGTGGGCTGGATACCCGGGCGACTGCAACTTATCCTTCCCTGGATATTAATGGAGGGTCACAGGCAACGCGTGAGATGTCATCTTTCCGTCTGATCAACTCGGATTACATCCGGCTGAAAACTGTAGAAGTAGGCTATAGCTTGCCTGAAAAGCTAATTTCCAGACTAAAGCTTTCGGCTGTTCGTGTATATCTAAATGGTTCTAATATATTGACATTTAATGATTATCAACCTATAGACCCCGAGTATTATCAAGGTTCTGGCGGTTCGTATTTTCCACAGACAAAGTTTTATTCAGTAGGTCTCAATGTTTCATTTTAAGTTTAAATATAACATGAAAAGAATTTTATATACTATTTGCATAGTGATTGTGCTGGCTTCTTGTAAGGATAGCTCTTCCTTACTTGACCAGGAAGTACAGACAGGAGTAGACAATGCCGAGATATTTCAAAGAGCCGAATACGCGGAGCGTTTTTTATTAGATGTTTACGATCAGTTACTTCCTGTATTGCCAAATTCGGCATCCGGCACGCGATGGCGTTCGCCTGATGTATACCTGGATTGTGTGACGGACAATGGGCATGCCGAAGCACAATGGGGAGCAGTGCCAAGCTTTAATCTTGGAGCATGGGGCCCAAATGGAGGTAATTTTTCAAATACGGACTGGAATATGTATTGGGAATCGATAAGGGGCTGCAATAAGTTTATCGCCAATATAGATCGCGTCCCTAATGATGAGTTGCTAGCATTTGATGATAAGAAGCGCAAGTTAAGAAAAGCTGAAGCCAAATTTTTGTTGGCATGGAATTATTCCGAATTGCTCAAAGGGTTTGGTGGGCTACCTATTATCACGAAAGTTTATGAAGACATCTCTCCCGACAACCCGGAACTAACCGAGCCTCGGGCCACATATGACCAAACTGTAGAATTTGTAGTTGGCCTGTGTGAAGAAGCCGCATCGGAGTTGCCTGATCAGTGGTTTGGAGCAGATTACGGCCGTGTAACTAAAGGTGCTGCCTTAGCGCTTATTTCAAGAGTGAAACTGTTTGCTGCCAGTCCTTTATGGAATAACCCCAGTAAGCCTGAAGACTCGCCTTTTCGTGGAGCATATAGTGCCAATAAATGGGTAGAAGCTGCGGAAGCCGCCGCTGAGGTCATCAAGATGGATGAGATATATGATTTGTTGCCCATAGAAAAGCTATTTATGACACGTGTAAATAAAGAATTTATTTTTGCACGGATGCAACGGGCTCAAAGCTATGTCACTGGATTGAGCATCCCTCCGAAATTTTATACACGATCTTTTAATAATGGAGGTATTAATCAAGTCACATTTAATATGATAAAAGAATACGAAGTACTAAAAGACGGTGTAGCGTATGATATATCCGATCCCAACTCAGGATATGACCCCCAGGATCCTTATAAGAACAGAGATCCACGATTTTACAGGGATTGTCTCTTCAATGGCAGCAGGATACTGGGACATGTAGCCGATTTTGGGGTATCCGGTGATGGTATAGCGGCACGTGGAGAATACAATGATCCTTATCAAGGACCGATGGATACGTATGTCTATTCGATCAAATTTGCCGATACACAACTTAAAATAAACTGGGATAACCGGTTTTACCATCAGGGCGCCGGAGCGGAGGCCAATTACCCCTATATCCGGTTTGCAGAAATGTACTTGAATTATGCAGAGGCTATGAATGAAGCTTTCGGGCCGGAAATCGATGGATTGGGTACAGGAATGACGGCGCTTGATGCACTAAATAAAGTACGCACAAGGACTACGTTTCCCGACAATACAATATATACCAATTATCCCAACATGACGGGATCGATGCCGCCGGTACCTGCGGGACTAAGCCGTGACGAGATGCGTAAGCGCATACAGCGTGAGCGTCGGATAGAGTTTTCATTTGAGGAATTTAGGTTTTGGGATGTTCGAAGATGGAAGTTGCCTGTAGCGGATTTGGTGACCATACAGGCCCAAATCCCCGTATGGTACATGGAAAATGGTGTAAGGAAGGTGCGGTACGAGATAAGGACAACAGAAAATAGAGTTATGGAGACGAAGATGTACCGGATGCCAATACCCGAAACTCAGTTGTTTGCCAATAAAAACCTCATTCAGAACCCAGGTTGGCCATTCAGTCCAGAGGCTTCAGAATAAAAAAATATGACAACGGTTAAATTAAAGAATGCGATGAAGAATTTACAATATATGTTACTAGGGTGTTTTTTGCTCGGTTTGCTATCGTGTGAAAAAAATAAATTCGACGATTATCAGGAAAACGTGAATACATCTTTCGCTTTTCCGAAAATGTTCTCGGCTCAAACCAACTATATTGCCGATATGTACCTTGTATATCAGGGTGCTTACGATCCTATGGAATACAACGAGGAACAATTTATCCCTTATGTATACAAAAAAGACGCCAATGGCAATGTGGATTGGTTGTTTGATGGGTTTCTTTTTCTTGAACTTGTGATGCCACACAATCGCCAACCGGGCAACAATGCAACAAAGGAGGATTGGAAGTGGTTAATCAATAGACATTTTGATGAAAAGGTTGGGATAACTGCCTTGAATTCTCTGCTAAGAAGACTAAGGACTGAAGGACACGTACCCTTGCGAAAAAGAAAAGTTGTCATATGTATTCCCGGCCCCAAGTCCATACCTGTGGAATGGGGAGAAATAGATGGTATAACGATGGATATGACACAAGATGGAGATCGGCTAAAGACGGTTGAGTGGTTTATTGACGAAGTAATGAAAAAGTGGAAAGAGAGCAATCTTGACGAAGTGGAATTTTCAGGGTTTTACTGGCTTCATGAAGGGGAAAGTACCAATTTAACAGATAGAGCAATATTACCAACAGTTTCCCAATATGTTAAGAATAAGGGGCTACATTTCTATTGGATCCCTTATTTTGGCGCGGCCATGGGCGCGGAATGGAAGGAAATGGGTTTCGATATTGCTTATCAGCAACCTAATTATTTTTTTCAAGACCCCTCGATTAAATCTCCCAGTAGAATGAATGATGCTATACAATTCGCTTCTAAATACAATATGGGAATGGAGTTCGAATGCAATAGAAAACTGTTCCATGATACGGTATACCACAGACGTTTTCATGAATATCTGGACTATTTTGAGAATAGTTATGTGTTCAAAGATGCCCCTGTTGGCTATTACGATGATCGCGGGGCGCTTTATGATATGTATAAGTCAGCAGATGAGGTATATAGATCTTCGTACAACAGGTTGCGTGACATTATAATTGATAGACAGAAGCGGTCTGATGAGATATTTAAGAAAATCCGGAGATAGCGACAATGAAAAAATTAATAGATAGAACCCTATTCTTTATGTTATTTGTGCTATTGCCTGGTTTCTCTAAAGCGCAGGAGTACATGCCTATGCATAGTGCCGAGACGGGCTACATCACCGATATGATTTTGTTTTACCATGGGGGACGTGAAATGATGGATTACGATACAGAATTCATGAAAAAACACCTCTATAGGGTAGATGAAGAGGGCGATTTTCAGTGGCTATTCGATTCGTTCCTATTCCTATCGATTTACGGGCCGGAGCGTCGTTTTTTCGATGGCACTTTCAAAGGTAATATTGCTCGAAAACAAGAGTGGATATGGCTGATTGAAGAGTATTTTAAGCAAGAAAAGGCAATAGCGGCTTTGAATACTGTATTAGACAGCCTTGATAGGCAACAGATAAAGCCATTGAGAAAGCGCAAAATCGTATTGTCTATACCCAACCCGGTAGAAGGGCAAAAAGATTGGGGGAAGTTGGGTAGCAAAACAATGGATTTTTCCAATCCTGAAGACCGTCTGGCAGCGGTGAAATGGTTTGTGGATGAATGTGTGAGACAGTGGAAAAAAAATAAGTTTGAACATTTGGAGCTGGCAGGTTTCTATTTTTTTAAAGAAAATAGTACGGGCGACGAGAAATTGATACCCTCTATCGGTGACTATGTCAGGAGACACGGGTATAAATATTATTGGATACCTTATTTATGGGCAAAAGGTTATGACAAAACCC
>JBEBVG010000078.1:0-13439 GCA_040392845.1 Sphingobacterium sp.
ATACAGCCTCTTGGTCCGGCACATTGATCCGAAATTTCCCTTGTGCATCGGACACTGCTCGTATTGATGTACCTTTTACCGCTATACTTACCGCGGATAAAGGTTCATTATTCTCGCCTGTCACGGTTCCGGTAATCTCTCTCGACTGGGCAACAATATGGCTTTGTGAAGCCATATTTTTCCTCCTCACTACTACAAAATTTTTCTCAATCTCGTAGGTCAATGGCTGATCGCGCAAACATGCATCAAGTACTTCGGACAGAGGTTTGTTCTTCATCGAAACCGCTACAGGTTTACTTCCTCGTAGATCAGCTTCTTTGTACAAGAAGCCAAAAGCTGTCTGTCTTCTTATCTCTTTAAAAACTTCTTTTAAACTTGTGTTTTCGACTTCCAAAGTAACTGTTTGAGAACGTACCGCAGCTTGGATTTGAAAACAAATAACCAAAAAGACGACTATTATCTTCATCCTCAATAAAAATATAAGTGAAGTATAAGGAAAAACACTGCAAGCAAATGCAGTAAAAATTTTATACATTTGAAACTAGGTTTAAATAAATTAGCATTTTGTTTTTTCACTAAGTTGATTTATAGCCTGACTTGGTTGTGAACACAACCAATCAAACAAGGGAGGTGGTACCAACACCTCCTTTGTTTTATCAAGCAAATGTTACAAGCGACATTACTTCATCACAATTACCCTCCCTCCTTCTTTTTTGAAACGAACATCACCATAAGACTCCAGATATTTCAATAGCTCATCGAGTGACGATGTGTGCTGAAACGCTCCGCCAAATTTTTGAACAGTCACTTCCCCTTGATACTCAACATCAATATCATATCTTCTTGCTAAATGCCTCATGATATACCGGATATCGGCATTCTCAAATATGAACTCCCCATGCTTCCAAGCCACGATTTCTTCCAAATCCACAGAGGAGACTTTAATATCTGAAAAATTACTTGTATTTGTCGCTTGTTGTCCCGGTTTCAGGATGACTGTCTGTCCTTGATGAATGACTTTTACTCTTCCTTCCAATAAGGTAGTTTTTGTCTGCCCCTCTTCTGGATAGCTGTTGATGTTGAATTGTGTTCCCAACACTTCTACATCCTGCCTTGAGGTCTTTACCACAAAAGGTTTATTCTGGTCACTGGCAACTTCAAAATACCCTTCTCCTATAAGTTCCACTTCTCTTTTTTTACCAGAAAATACCGAAGGATAGTGCAAAGACGACATCGCATTCAACCATACCTTGCTGCCATCGGGCAACTGTATCTGATACTTTTGGCCTCTCGGTATTTCTATTGTATTGTATGTCACTTCATCGGACACTTCCTTATTACTTTCATAAACAATTTCTCCATCCGCTGTTTTACGAATAATAACACCGTCACGCGCAGATAGGACTCCTACATTCACTGCATCCAGATTGATCTTTTGTCCATTTGCTAGTGTTAATGTAGGTTTGTCATTAGCTATGGCTGTACCCGATCCGACAATGACATCATCCATCGGTAAGTTTCTGGGCGGCACCATATACATATAGGCAACTACTCCCAACAACAAGAAGATGGATGCTGCCGCCCAAAATCTAAACAACCTTGATTTCTGGGCTCCTAAATATCTGATATTATTGGAAGGTCGTGGTAGTGCCGAATGGATACGATCAAATATTAATTCGCGGTAAGCAACTTTTTGGTCTTGATCCAAATGCTCAATATAGCCCTGCTTTTCTTCAGATTGCTGATATAGACTATCTAATTCAAGAATTTCCGCTGAAGTGGCTTGGCCTTCCTTGTTTTTATTGTTGTGTTCTAATAAGCGTTTTTGATCCATCCGAGTTTTCTTGGTTTATTAGTAAGTCGTATCTAAAATCAAAAACCGCTATTCAAATTTTATTTTTTTTAAAATTTATAGAAAAAAGCAATCAAAAGAATCAATTCCATGTTGTATCCCCTGAAATTGTCCTTCAAAATATTCACGGCCTTACTGATATGTTTTTCGACTGTACTCACTGAAATACCCAACAGTTCTGCTATCCTCTTATTAGAAAGATTTTCAGCCCTACTCAACAAAAAAACCTCTCGACATTTTTCTGGCATCTCTTGCGTGACTCTGTCTATCTTTTGTTGTAGTTCCTTTATCTGTAAAATTTCATCGGGCGTCAAGGCATAATCCCTTGGCACCTGCAAAGCATGTACAACAAATTTTTCGTGTGTAATCTGATGCCTGATTACATCCAATATCTTAAATTTTAATGCATTTTTTAGGTAGCCAACGACAGAAGTCTTTATATGTAAAGTTTCCTGTCTTAGATACAGGCTGATAAATATATCCTGTACGATCTCTTCGGATTGCTCGATCGACCCCAAACGTTTGAAAGCAGCATCCAACAACGTGTCCCAATAGCGGTTATACAGTTCCTTAAAGGCGGCTTCGTCTTTGGAACTGAATAAGTCCATAAGTTGTTGGTCACTCAAGTTCTCATATATCCTCATGCAGAAGCCTCAATACAGGTTTATCGATTTGACAAATATCTTAAAATATTTTGAATAACGACATCTTTTTCTTGAGGATCATAACGAAGCAGCTACCCTTTATATTTAATAAAAGATAGCAGCTATGCAACTACGGAAATTCCCGATGGCTTTTACAATACAAGGTATCGTTCTAAAAGACGATAATCTTCTCCTGACTGAATGCAGCTATGGAGAAAAAGGGACAATAAAACTAAATAATATCTACTCATAAATACTTTTCATCTGCCATGCTTGTAAAGATTTTAATTCACTATCCTGACCCTGCGAACGAAAAGAGATACCGGTACTGTCTTCCATTCCCGGATATACTCTTACCGCAAGGCACTGCTTTCCATTCACGTACACTTCTACTATGCTTTTATCTATAAAAACCCTCAGTTGTAGATTTTCACCGGGCTCTATCATTACCGGAGCTGTTTCTGGTGCCCTAGATTTTGCACCGGGCAAGATAGAGGAATAAGACGTTTCTATACTCACCAGACTATTCCGTATCTTGTTTGCGGGATTGGTTTCATATTTTTTCCCAGAACTGTATCCTCTTTCTTTAAAGAATGATATGCGGGTGAATTCTTCCTTATTTTCAGAACGTAATACATTCATTTCTATCATGGGCGCATGCTGTGGATCTATCTCTGCTATAATCTCCATTGCATTTCCTTTGAGCTGTTCAATCACTACCTCTTTATTGGCCGGCAATTTCATTGCTTCCACTACCTGATGGGCGTAGCGTAAAGATTCGATGTCTCCTGCTGGTTCTATTCTAATATCGCTTTCCCCTTCTAAGGTAAGTCTTCTTGGCAAAGTCATTAATTGGTTCCAGCCATTGGTTTTAAAACCATCATTCATATTAAATATCACTATCACTCCACCATTCCCATCTGGATAGGCAGAGGGAGCATGTACGCCGGCAGGGCTAACTGCTCCAAAATTGAATTTCCCATGGGACGTAACGATAAACTTGTCCCTCTCTTTATCATAATCCCCTAGAAAATATTGTCCTCCAGACATATGACTAAAGAACGGCATAATATATTTGTTCCCTATCGGCCAAAAATAGGGACAAGCACCATCGTCTCCAGAAAGTGTAAACCTATCGTTTTCTACAAACTCGTGCATATACTCCCAATTGACCAGATCTTTAGATTTAAATAAGTGACTGGCCATCAGCGGATTTTTAAGTGCTCTTTTGTCATTTTTACTTTCACTAAGGGAATAATAAACACCATCTTTTTTCCAAATAAACGGATCAAAAACTGAAAACGGCAGAGGCTGTTCTTTTGTTCCCCTCAGAGGAATAACTGCTTTTCCGGTTAATTTTTCCCAGTTCAGTAATAAGGGATCACTAGAAACCGCTACCATATTTCCTTCCTGAGTGCCATGGTACATTGCGATTGCCCTGTCTTCTTCTACATATACAGACCCTGAATACACGGCTCGTTCAGGCGAAGGATAGATTGCATAGGGAAGATCTTTCCAATGGATAAGATCTGTGCTGACTGCATGTCCCCAATGTTGCCGTGAATCTTCTGGTGGGTACCCCTGATAAAATAGATGCCATCTTCCCTGCCAAAAACTTAAACCATTCGGATCGTTCAGTCTACCTTCTGGGCTGGTAAAATGGTACAATGGCCTGTATTTATCATTTTTAAAATTCTTTCGCGACTCTGCAAATCGCTTCACCAAGGGATCGCTTTTCAACTCGTTTTCCTGCTCTATCAGTGTTTTAGAGAAAGTAGATTTCGGGACTTTGGACGTATGGTCTGTCTTTTTCGATGGGATGCTTTCAGGTTTATGAGTTACACCTTTTTCCTGTATTGTTCCTGTTTTCACGGGAAGGGTACCGTTAACTGCTCCTTTTACACTCATTAAGGGTTCTGCGGCTGTAGATTTACCAATGGGCAGACCAGAAAGAGCGACCTTAACAGGTGCTGTACCTCCCCATGCATACAGGTAAAAAGTCACGGTACCGGAAAAGTTCTGTAATGCAGAAATACCGGACAGCTTCAACTCCGGTTGTTGTTCTCCGCCTGAAGGATTTATTGTTGTAAAGGATACGGGATTTCCGATCCATTGAATATCTCCATGTCCAATTTTGTAAGCCCATTGATAGGTATTTGGTCCACCATATCCATTCACAGGATCTTCATTTCTATATAGTTTAATATTAATAGCTGCCAATGACACCTTATTTTGGGATTGTGGGGTAATACTAAATTCATAATACATATTTTTAGCAAGGGCAGTAGCTCTATCAGCTGTAGGGCTAAATCTTGCATTAAACGAATTACCATAGCTAGCAGCTGCTATAAGACCTTTCCCTCTTTTCAATAAAGATGTTTCCAAGCCGGGTGCGGTATAATCGGAGGCAAGTGTTGTTTCATTTCCACCAGCCTTAGTGTGCCATTCCAAAATATTTTGTGCAATAGCAGGATTAGTTAAAAGGACTACGGTCAATAACCATACCGTATAACAAAAATACTTTCTCATAATTAACGTGTGTTATAGATGATGTTTGAATCGATTCTCTGAATAAAATTTTCCCCGTTACGTATAGTATGAAGGGATTAAAATAACCAATAGCTGTCTTTTTAGCTTTTAAATATTTACAATAAACTACCTTTACTACTTCCGAAACGATAGCCTATCCTTATTTCGTGCGTACTATTATCAAAGCCTCTTTTTAGCGGTTGGTTACTAGTATTAAACTGATAGCTATACCCCAGATTGAACCACTTTGTGTGACATTCGAGGATACCTGCCATATCGCCATAAGTACGTATATTGGTACCCAGACCTATTGTTTTCTTTAGGAATAATACGGCTGATAGATCTGCCTGAAGGCTGATATCCTTAGACCATGTCAGCAATCCTGCTGGCTTGATATCAAAATATTCATTGATAGCAATCAGAGTCCCGGTTATGAAATGGTATTGGGTGTACAGCTCTCTTTGGTTGTTTGTCGACGAAAGGCCTAATTTTGAAAACGCTATTCGAGGAACAGATAAACCTACATAATATTTTTCGGGTCGGTAGAATAGTGCACTTACAGCTAATAACCCTTCTGTTTCGCTGATATCCTGACTAAAAACGGGATCAGTAATATCTATGTCCGACAAGTTTTCTTTATACGTACTTAGTCCCCCTCCTACGGATATGGCCAGATAATTTTTATTATTAAGTTGTATTGATTTTCCGGCAAAGGCAAGAACTTCGTTTCTCTGTTCTATGGACATCACATCTCGGCTCATCGTTAAGCCGCCGATGATACCTTTGTTGCCTATCGGCAGACTTCCCGAAAAGTGGTAAGATTTCGGTGCACCTTCTAATCCTACCCATTGCTGACGGGTTATGAAATTTATTTCACCTTTCGGCCGCAAGAAACTACCTGTGTGGTTCAATGGTGTTGTCATGCTCCCGTACTGCGTATATATGGTTCCCTGTTGGCTATAGCCGGATAATCCTGTGGCCAATAGAGAAAGACTGATGATGATACTTTTTACTTTCATGATTTGTTCGTTTGTACACTTATTTCTTAAGCATTAATATCTTAACACTATATATCCTTTCTCCTGCAACCAGCTTTGGCCTTGCCTTACTTCTACCAGGTAGTAATAGGTGCCCGCAGGAAGCTTATAGCCTCTATCGTTTTTACCTTCAAAAACTATGGTTTCATTATCATAGCCTTTTTTGTTGAAGACTTCGACTCCACGGCTATTCATGATCTTTACCTGATTTTCATCGAAACTCTTGATACCTTCTATCAAAAAAATATCGTTTATCCCATCACCATTCGGTGATAAAGCTTTGTTGATCAACAATTGCAGGGAGCTTACGGTATGTATAGTTATTATCCGTGTGACAGGTTCAGCAGGAAGATAAAAATCGTTTCCTTCTTGTGTTACTGTAACAGCAATTTGTCCTAAACCTTTTACATGAAGTGTCGCACCATCTAATACGGCTACAGTGGGTTCAGATGCTGTAAAAGAGACCGGCAACCCCGAAGAACTTGTGGCTATAAGTTCTACAGTACCTATATAGCGACTATATGGTCCGGCCTGTGCAAAGCTGATCGTCTGGAATCCCTTATTGATCTGAAAACTGACCTCTACAGGTGTGGCTGGATTATAAAAGCTATCTCCTGCCTGTGTAGCCTTTATTCTTGCTTCTCCGGGAGCTAGTATAGTGACAATGTTACCGCTGATAGAAATATTAGACGTCAATGCTTCGTAACTAACCGGAAGTCTGGAATTTGCAGTAGCATCCAACATGAATGGACTACTTCCATAAACTTTATCTTCAATTTGTCCAAAACTTATTACTTGATCCGGGTCATTCCATCTGGCATACAAAGTCATATCCTCTGTCACAACATCTGTGGTAAAATCCCAACTATTTGTCAATTCGGCGTCTCTATACCAACCTCCAAAACCGTAACCTACTTTAGTCGGTGCTACAGGTTCATTCATTGTAACTCCACTATATACCTGAACAGGTGAAACTGTCGTTCCTCCGTCGCTATCGAACGTCACATTATACTGCGCGGGTAATGTATTCTCTACCGTTCCGGTAAATTCCAGTGAATTTGCAGATCCAACATATTTTCCAAACCCAAAATTAGAACTAGTAGCTGCTTCTGTCGCTCCCCATGCATGCATTCTAAACGTAATAACAACGGATGACGGTACATACTGCAAATCAGCCACACCAGACAAATTTATAGTGCCCTGCACTTCTCCATTATTATCATCCAACGATGTAGCAGTCATAAAAACATCGCCCGGTCCCAATTCTTTAAAACTAACTCCATCTAAACTATAACTCCATCTATAATGATCAACCGATGTTGCCGATGCTCTTCGCAGTCGGGCATCCAATGCCTTTAATGACACATAATGACCACTTTTTGCCTGTATGGTAACCTGAAAGTATGATCCTCCGGAAGTAGCCATTTCTTTCGTTTGTCCTATAGGGAAAATAGCAACGTAAGAATTTGATGACGAATTATTGTAAGTTAAGCCCGGACCACGGCTCAAGGTTGCAGTCTCTAAATTTGCATCATTTGTTGTAGCAGCATGAGCACCCGTCGTTCCTGCTGCTGTTCGCCAACCTGCTATAACAATTGCATTTTGCAAAGCGGCGGCTAATTGCACTCCATTCTTATTGTAATCATCGGTGACCAGAGCGTACTCTTCTAGCATTTTGTTGCAAGACACATTCGCCATCAACCCCGCCAGTAATAATAATTTATATATTGTTTTCATCGTCAGTTAACTTATTTTGGTCATGAATTCATTTATGGTTCAACAATAACTTTAATTTGTTTGACGACCTCCTTACGGCCATATACACTGCTATTTGCGATTACAAAAGTTGCTGTATATTCTCCAGCCTCGTTATATATATGCTGATATGAGGCCGATTCTGGGTCGGAAACAATTTTAATTGGCTCGGGTTTATCTAATCCTAAATTGACATTCTCTGTCTGATATATGGGGCCACTTACTGCCCATCCCTCTTTAAAGGTTGTATTTTGATTAAGACCTGTCCAATGTATCCGTGTTCCATTAATACTGGGGACAGGGGTTTCATTTCCCAAGTCGAATCCTTCTCCGAGTATCAGCTTGAAGTTAAAATCGGAATAACCGTAAATCACACCAGACAAACTTGGGTCTTCCAATACCTCGCCCACAATTTTAAACTCGGTCACTTGAAACTGTGTTCTTAGCGTGCTCGCTTGTGTAGTAAAAAACCATCCAAAATATATCGGTGTATCATCTCCCGGAAATAAGTCTGCTATATCCAACTCTCCAGAGTCTGAAAACACAGCACTGGTGCCAGTGATAGGAGGAATAAAGAAATAATCGGTTATATTAATCCATGTTGCGTTTCTAATCGATTCCCGATCATACTGCCCATTAAAGTCTATCGAATATTTTAACTGGCAACATTCTGTATTTATTCCTGAATACTTTGCTGATTTGAAACTTAAGATATTATTTGCTTCATATATCCTTTCTTTATTGTGGAAAGCATAATCGGCTTTCTTTTCTCCCGAATAAAACGAAATAAAATCGGCATTCCCATCGAAGTGAAAACGAACAGTATCTCCTACTTTATACGTTTGCTTATCTATTGTTACTTGTAAGGAGGGTTCCGTTATTTCGTACTCTTTAGAACAACCAAATAACAAGCCTGCTATCACAAGTATGACATATAAAAAATCCTTTTTCATGAGTTTATTTTTCATTTTTACCATCCTACATTCTGTATCATTTTTCTATTTACACCCAGCTCATACGCGGGTATTGGCCATATCACATCCCGAGGCAAGGCATTCCCATAGTATGTCCTGGCATCGACTAGATAAGAGGAAGTTCCGGCAGGTATTAAGGAGTATATATACTTCATATTATTATAAAAATCACCCCAACGTACCAGATCATTTTTGCGTAATGACTCAAAACATAACTCTCTGGCTCGCTCATCCTTTATTTCATCCCTTAAGTCTGCATACAGCATATCGGTAATATCTACCCATGAATTGGCTTCTGTCTGAGATGCACCTATTGCTCTTCTGCGTACTTTATTAATAGCTTCATAAGCATCTTCCCTGTTGAAGCCTGCACTCGTTCTTTCGATTGCTTCATTTACTGCTTCTGCATACATCAGCAACACATCAGCATAACGTAATATGGGAAAATTCTGTGGAGTGTATGTTGTACTTTTGGGCCTCAGGGTTTCACTCTCCCTCCTAAATTTTCCTGCATACCGCTGAAAGGGAGTTCCTGTACCCCAAAGTGTGTACACTCTTGGTGTTCCGGTATAATAATACGGCGCAATAGCCCAATCTCTCCTTAGGTCATCAACACTATAAATATTGTATAACCAAGATGAAGATCGAACTGCTCCTACCGAATATCCTACGGTGTCATTCTCTACAGCCGGATAAGCGACACCATTAATCCTGCCCACCGAACCACCGGTACTGGTATATATTCCTGTACCATTTCCCCAAAAATCTACTTCAAAAATGCTTTCTTTTGTATCAAATTCATCTCTGGCGTATCTTATAAATATATCTTTATAAGATGGGTTTAATGCATGAAAGCCTATATCAATAACTTTTTTGGCCCACTCCGCTGCTTCGGCATATTTAGCTGTTTCCATAAGGGGTTCGCCGGCCATATACAAACAGACCCGGGCCAGCATTCCCCAAGCTGCAGATTTGCTGGCTTCTGCCCCAGTCGAAATCTGGTCAATGGGTTTTAATAAATCTGCCGCCTGTTTCAGATCGGCAACAACAATATCGTATACTTCTTTTGTCGTGGATCGTGGGATCTTTAAATCTTCGTTATTGGTTAACCTAGTTGCTTTTAAAGTGATCGGCACACCACCAAATTTATTTACCAGCATAAAATAGTAATACGCTCTTAGAAATAGAGCCTGTCCTTTTATATGGTTCCTTTCTACTTCGTCTATATCAATTTCCTCGTTATCAACGTTCTCCAATAGCAAGTTGGCCCGGTTAATTCCCCGGTAAAAAGAGCGATAATAGGCAAGGATTTTACCATCGGTCGCAAATACGCTATAGTCACCTACCGTTGTCAGATCTGTAACATAGCTTTCGTAACCTTCGTCGGCTTCGAGCCCCATCCTTCCCAATAAACTACTTCCGTACAATACGTTATCAGCCAATATAGCATACGTACCCCGTAAAGCACCTTTTAGTTGCGCTGTATTCTTATAATAGTCATCAGCCACAATGACGTATTCTTCCGGTTTTATATCCAGAATTTTGTTACAGGATATATGGGTCGTCAACCCTGCCAGCAATAAAAATTTATATATTGTTTTCATCCTCAATAGCTTTTTTATAAAACAAGTTTAACTCCCAAAGTCATAATCCTATTTCTTGCATAGGCAGAATAATCAAATCCCGGAGTGAGTATAGAATTTTTGGTGGAAACTTCGGGATCCATGCCAGAATAGCTTGACCAAGTCAAAAGATTTTGTCCAGAGGCATAAGCCTCTAAACCTGATATTCCACGAATCCATTTCTTAGGAAATGTATAGTTCAACTGTACTGTCTTCAGCCTCAAGAATGATCCATCTTCTAGTGTACGTGTCGAATAAACACCTCCCGGGCCTGCTCCGCCAATTCTATAATATTCATCGTTTTGATTTTCCGGTGTCCAACGGTTTTTGTAGGTAGCGAATTGATTCATATGCCGATTGGCAGGGTTACCCTCCAGCATCAATCTATTGGCATTCATAATATCGTTGCCATAACTCCATTGGAAAAAAACATTCAATCCAAAGTTTTTGTATTTAAAATTATTATTCAAGCCTCCGATATGTACTGGCAATCCTCTTCCTATGATGACCAAATCTTTATCATTTACGACACCATCACCATTCTGATCGACATATTTGATATCTCCGGGTTGTATTACTGACGCATCATTTCCATTGGTAGGGATTCCGGATTTTAAGCTATAGCTACCGTCCGCCTTTAAGTCAAAGTCTTCGTATTGGTAATTTCCGTCCCACACGACACCATAAAACGATGCGACAGGCAAGCCAACTTTTGCCAAGTAAAGACTTGTACCATTATAGTTGCTGGTAAACCTTACTGCCGATAACAGGCTCGATTCGCCATCTGTCAATGCCAGTATTTTATTCCTGTTGAATGCAATGTTGAAATCACTCACCCACGAAAAATCCTTTGTTTTGATATTCGTTGTACTTAAGGAAATCTCTAATCCTGTATTTTGAATTTTTCCAACATTTTGTATAGCTGTATTGAAACCTGTACTATAGGGCAAATTTGCATTTAGCAATAAATCGCTGGTCACTTTCTTATAGGCATCTATTACGATGTTGATACGTTTTTTGAACAAAGACAATTCGTAACCTACATCAACTTGTGAGGTTCTTTCCCACCTGACATTTGAATTGCCCAAATTATTTATAGTATTAGCATAATCAGGTATTTCTCCGCTAGTTGAATAATAGTCACCAAAATCTACTGTCATCATCCTAATAAAATCACCGATTCGGTTATTACCGGTCACTCCATAGCTCACCCTTAGTTTAGAGTCCGAGACAAAGCCCAGTTTCTTCATAAAATTTTCTTTGCCAAGTTGCCATGCAAACGCTCCGGATGGAAAATAGGCCCACCTGTTTTCTTTGGCAAATTTTGAGGAGCCATCAGCTCGGAATGATGCCGTGAATAGGTATTTCGAACGATAGTTATAATTAGCTCTTCCTAAAAATGATACCAGAGAATTTTTTGATGCCGAAGAAGTAATAGAATTCGGGACACCCATCTCTAATGCTCTTAACCCTAATTCTTCATGCGGAATATTAATAGAAACAAATCTATAATTATCTGAATCTGTGCCTTGTGCCGTTGCTCCCACTAAAACATCAAATTGATTGTCTCGGTTAATGCGTTTTTTGTAAGTCACTGTATTTTCATTTACCCAATCCATACGCTGTATGTCCCTAAAAGAACCATTCACTCCATTTAGGTTATTTGGTGAGGGGTAGCCCCTGTAAGTTTTAGAATTATTAAATGCTTCGTCGCGGGTCAAGCGATAGTTATACCCACCTCTGATGTGTAGCCTAAAGTCTTTCAGAAAATCATAGGTTATGCCCGTGTTTACATTCAGAGATGTCTGATTTTGCTGCCTGATTTCATTTTTGGTGGATATAACAGGGTTCATCACCAAAACAGACGAGGTGCTTACATCATCATCAAATAGATCTTCAAAAAGATCAATATCATTATTTGTGTTCACCGGTCTATATCCCCAAACCCTGTACATCAAATAAGTTGCATAGGAATTGGCACTCGAAGATTCTTCGGCCACGGTTTGACCAAAATTGCTGTTTTTTGAAAAATTGATATTAATGGTCGCTTTTAATTTAGGCGTTACAGTTTGATTGACCGAAGCCCTCAGCTGTTTCCTATCTAATCCCGAATTAATAATTACCCCTTCTTGTTTAACAATATTACCCGAGAAAGAATAACGTGTTTGCGCATTGCCTCCCCTAAGAGACAAACTGTGGTTTTGTGCAAGGGCATTTTGGAATATCTGGTCTTGCCAATCTACCGGATCTGCATTTTTATAATCTTCCAAGGTATATCCCGGTCTGGTTATATAGATATCGTACATCCTAGTATAATCCCTATCCAGTTGGTAACGTACAAAATCATAGGCATTCATCATATCTATTTTTTTGGTTGGCTGGTGATAACCTAAATACCCATTGTAGGAAACGACAGGCTTGCCGATTTTTCCTTTCTTGGTCTCGACTATGATGACACCATTAGCTCCTCTAGTACCATAAATTGCCGTTGCCGAAGCATCTTTTAAAACACTGATGGATTCAATATCATCCGGGTTCAACGCACTGGCATTGAACTCTTCTATTGGAAAACCATCAACAACATATAATGGTGCATTGCTTTGTGTAATGGAATTTCCACCACGGATAGTGATATTTATCTCATCTCCCGGTTGGCCCGAATTGGATGTGACCTGTACACCTGCTATACGTCCTGCCAATGCCTCATCAAAACTGGCTACAGGAGCTTTAGTCAAATCCTCCATATTAACTTCTGAAACCGATCCTGTAATATCTCCACGATTTACCTCTCCATAGCCAATATTGACCACGACTTCACTCAGTTCGGCTATGGATTTCGACAATTTGATTGTGAAAGCTCTGTCATTCCCCACCCGTTTTTCTTGTGGACTGTAACCCACATAAGAAAATCGCAGTACGGCGTCTTCATCTGGCACATTGATCCGAAATTTCCCTTGTGCATCGGACACGGCCCTGATCTGCGTTCCTTTGACCTGTATACTTACAGCCGGCAGCGGGTTTCCTTC
>JBEBVG010000079.1:0-13385 GCA_040392845.1 Sphingobacterium sp.
TTCTTTGAAAACTTAAAAAAGGTCAACACATTCAGCGTACAAGGCGATCAACTTACATTTATTACAGGGGATATTGCGGCTATGCGATTTAAAAAGATATAACAAACGGTATTCACCCAAACAAGTCCGAGCTTAGATACCGGTCACCTCTGTCACAGGATATAAAGACGATAACGCCTTCTTCGATTTCGTCAGCAACCTGTAAAGCAGCGTGAAGCGCGCCTCCTGTGCTCATTCCTGAAAACACTCCCGCTTCACGCGCCAAGGCCCTCGACCGCTGTACAGCATCTTCCTGGCTTACGTCAATGACACGGTTTACCCGTGAAGCATCAAATATTTTTGGTAAATAAGCCTCTGGCCAACGCCGGATACCCGGGATGGAAGCCTCTTCTGTGGGTTGACATCCTACAATCTGTATATCGGGATTTTGTTCCTTCAAAAACATAGAGCATCCCATGATGGTACCTGTAGTACCCATAGCACTCACAAAATGTGTAATCTTGCCCGCCGTATCCCTCCATATTTCAGGTCCCGTGGTCTTAATGTGTGCTTTATAGTTATCCGGATTTGAAAATTGATTCAAAATAAAGATGCCTTCTTTCTCCGCTTTCTCTTCCGCATAGTCCCGACAGGTTTCCATACCTTCCAGCAAAGTCACCCGAGCACCATAAGCTTCCATCGTCAACGTACGCTCGCGCGTAGAAGTCGTTGGCATCACCAGTTCCAGGTCCAGCCCGTATATCCCGGCGATCATCGCCAAGGCTATGCCTGTGTTGCCGCTCGTGGCTTCGATAAGCTTATCTCCTTTTTTGACATCCCCACGTTCCATCGCTGACTTTATCATATTCAACGCAGGTCGGTCCTTAACCGACCCCGCAGGATTATTCCCTTCGAGCTTCACAAAGATCTGCACCTTCGGGTTGTTGTGAAAACCTTTAATTTCGACTAATGGCGTATTGCCGATAGCATCTATAATATTTCCCATGTTTATAAGGCAGGTTTTGTGTCAATAAATTTTGAATTCGGTTGGTGATAAACCGTGGTATAGGGGGGCACACTTGCCGTCAGCCATACATTCCCGCCGATCACCGAATGATGGCCTACCCGCGTCTCACCGCCCAGGATAGTCGCACCAGCATAGATAATCACATGATCCTCAATAATAGGGTGTCGTTGCTTGCCCGCGAATATTTTATCCACACTCAATGCCCCCAAAGTCACCCCTTGATAAAGCTTAACATGATCACCGATGATGCATGTCTCACCGATTACCAGTCCGGTACCATGGTCTATATACAAATACTTACCGATCTGTGCTCCCGGATGTATATCAATTCCTGTTTTCGAATGCACATATTCCGTCAGGATGCGTGGAATAAGCGGCACTCCCGCCTCCCATAGCTCATGAGCCATACGATAAATACATATCGCTGTAAATCCCGGATAGGTACGTATCACTTCCCGGATACTCTGTGCTGCAGGGTCACCGTTCATAATCGCCTCCGCATCCGTCTGCATCACTTCATATACGGAAGGCAGATCTTCAAAAAACCGACGGGCAATCTCTTTATTGTCACAATGGGAACAGGCTTTGGTTTTGAGCAGCAGCTCAAATAATTCGTTTTCAGCCTGCTCAAAGGCTAATTTAATTTCCTCTACACTCTGAAATCCTTTTGAATTCTGTTCGGGAAACAAAAGATGCAGCACATTCTGGGCCCACTTCGCTATATCCTTATTAGAAGGCATATCCTGCACCTCCAGCTGCTTCAAAAACAAATGCCTATAAAATTCATCCATGTTTTTTTAATCCTATTTATACAAAATTATATAAAATGCTTTGCATTCACGGTATATACCTACACCTTATAACACGATTTTTTCAAACAATTCATGAAGTGTTTCTTCAGCGGAAACACATAACCCGGGATGTACCGCCGAACATTGAATGATCGTACTACGTTTTGCGGTAAGCCAACGAAACCGTTCCGCCTGCTCCAATTGTGCGATCCGCCCTGCATCCTTATCGCCTGCACATATACATTGAAACGAATTCAAATGAGCCCTGATCAATAGCAAGTCAGCTGCCGGATCAATAGCCAGCAATTTTCTTTCATCAAGATGTATCTTGACCGAAGCATAACGTTGCTTCCTACAATACAACGCCACACCTACATTGACGAACTCCTCCCGTTCTACACGAGGGACGACACGCACTACAGCATACTCATATACGGTTCTCTCGCTCATGTTCTATCTGCTTAATGAATACATCAGATTGCTGCACCCGCTGGGACAGAAATTCAACATACACTGCACGCACCTCATCGGCAGAGAGATCTCTCCCCTCCTCCATCAGCCATTCATCGGGAACGGCAGTTAGTATCTGTTGGATATTTTCTTCTGAAAAATATGCGCGGTACGTTTGGTCAACTTCACGTACGCGAGATGCCTTTTCCAACAAAACATGATCCTTAATCTGCAAAAAAGGCTTATGCACCTGTTCCTGCCAGTTGTCCCATGTATGGTGAAAATACAAAGATGCTCCATGATCGATGAGCCACAACTCTTTATGCCAGATCAGTAGGTTAGTATTACGTGCGGTACGATCTACGTTCATCAAAAAAGAATCCAACCATACAATTTTCGATGCTTCAAGCTCATCCACCGTATCTACATTTGCATCAAAAGTTATCGCTCCGTTCAAAAAATGAACTCCTAAATTCTTGCCCACTGAAAAACGTAACAAGTCCTGGATTTCTTCATCCGGTTCTGTTCGTGCAAACGATTCATCCAGTTCGGCAAATACCATCTCTGGCATACGAAGGCCCAAAAGCCGGGCAAGCTCCCCCCCAATGAACTCGGCTACTAAAGCTTTCTTTCCCTGCCCGGCGCCACGAAACTTGATGACGTAACTAAACCCGTCATCCGCATCAACTAACGCGGGAAGAGAACCCCCTTCGCGAAACGGTTGAATATAGCGCACAATATTCACCTCTCTTATTTCCGGTTTTTCTATTTTCATTAACCAAACTTAGATAAACTTGCTTTTATATGCAATTATAATTGCGTTGCATATAAAAGCAAATTATCGTTCTCTCCTCAGCCATTGAGATAGTTCTTATAGAGGAAAAATACGGTAAGTTGATGAATTTTTATAACATGCGGTTTTACCAATGAGTCCATATGAAGGTAAATACAACATTGTGACTAAAAAGTATCATTAATCTGGTTATATTTGCTTAAACTATTGACAAAGTCGCAATCTTATTCTATGGACACTACGACAGAATACAGTACGGTCATCCAACATTGTAAAGACTTATTCCTTAAAAAAACAAAAGACTACGGCACGGCCTGGCGTATCATGCGCCTGTCCTCCATCACGGACCAGCTTTATATAAAAGCGCAGCGTATTCGGACACTGGAAATTAAAAAAGTCTCTAAAGTTGGAGAAGGTATTGTTGATGAATATATCGGCATTGTCAATTATTGCGTTATTGCATTGATGCAGCTTGAACTGGGAGAAGACGGGGAAGAAAATCTGGACGCTGTATTTGTAGAACAGCAATATACAGAAAAGGTAAATGATACGCGCGACCTTATGTTTGCCAAGAACCATGATTATGGAGAAGCATGGCGGGATATGCGTACATCCTCTATGACGGACCTCATCTTGATGAAACTACACCGGGTTAAACAGATCGAAGATAATGACGGCCAAACATTGGTATCGGAAGGTTTGAAGGCAAACTATCAGGATATGCTCAATTATGCCGTCTTTGCACTGATCAAGTTGGGATTGGCCGAACAATAATATTTCTTATGGCAGCAAACACCTCATATTACGCAGCACACGCCGAAAAAAACGCTAAGCCTGACATCTTATTGGGGGTCAGCAGAGTACTCGTTGGCTTACTTTTTATTTTTTCGGGACTGATAAAAGCCAACGACCCCATGGGCTTTGGTTATAAGCTACAGGAATATTTTCATGTGTTTCATATGAATTTCCTAAACGACTACAGTACATGGATAGCCATCATTATCTGCGCCCTCGAAGTGATTTTAGGCGCCTTATTATTGGTGGGAATCGCAGGACGCAAGGTGGCCTGGGGCTTACTCTTGTTGATCCTGTTTTTTACGTTTCTTACTTTCTATTCTGCCTTTTTTGAGGTCGTGACATCATGTGGTTGTTTTGGTGATGCTATCCCCTTAACCCCTTGGCAATCTTTCATCAAAGACTTGATCTTGCTTGGGTTTATCATCGTCATATTTATCAAACGTCATAAAATACAACCGATTACCAAAAACAGTACGCTAAGTAACCTGCTGACCTTTTTTATCATTGTCGCATCGGTTGCATTCGGACTATATACGACTTATTATCTTCCTGTTATTGATTTCCTTCCTTATAAAGAAGGTAACAATCTTCCCGAATTGATGAAGATACCTGAAGGAGCATCTCAAGATGAATACGAACATACGTACCATCTCAAAAATAAGGCTACGGGCGAATCAAAAACAATCACCGATAAAGAGTATATGGCTCAAAAAATATGGGAAGACGAGCGTTGGGAGATTGTTGGAGAACCGCTGACTAAACTTATAAAAAAAGGATATCAGCTCCCTATACCTGACCTGATTATATCCGATGCTGAAGGTATAGACGTTACCCAGGAAATCATCTCAAACCCCTATTACAACTTCATTGTCGTGAGTACCGATGTGACAAAGCTTGATCCTATTGATTATCTTGCCTTGGATAGAATAAACCATACACTACGCGAAATAAGCAATGAAGAAAATATACGTGTCGTTTTGCTAACCTCAAGTTCGTCTGACGATGCCAATTATCTGAACAGCCAATTGGACCTGGTGTTGGAAATATTTTATGCCGATGCAGTGCCACTGAAGAGTATGGTTAGATCCAATCCCGGAGTACTCTTGATGCGAAACGGAACGGTGATCAAAAAATGGTCAAAAGTAACATTCCCCGATAAGGATAAACTCATCGCCAATTATCTAAAGAAATAGCATGAAAACACCTATCTTTTTGATTGGATTTATGGGGAGTGGGAAGACTACCTGGGGAAAAAAGATTGCCAATAAGTTAGCTATTCCTTTTTTGGATCTGGACCAGGAAATTGTCGCCCACATCGGCATGAGCATACCGGAATATTTCACAACTTTTGGAGAAGAAAAATTTCGCCTGCTGGAAAGCGATTTCCTCAAACGTCAGCAGGGTAAGGAGGCGATCATTTCTACCGGAGGAGGTACGCCATGTTACTACGACAACATGCAGTGGATAAAAGAAAATGGACTATCCCTATACCTCTATCATACCCCCCAATCTCTTTGGTCCAGGTTGAGTGAGTCTGACCTGAAGAAGCGTCCTGTATTGCATGGGTTTTCGGGTGATGAATTGTTCGATTTCATCGCTACAAAGCTCCAGGAAAGAGCACCATTCTATGAACAGGCAGATATCAAATTCGAACAGATACACACGACGTTGGCAGATATTATCGATCTGATTGAAAAACATTAACACCATGTCGATCTCTATTCAACACTTAAGCAAAACATATGGTTCACAGAAAGCACTGGATAATATTAGCTTCACCACACAATCGAACCATATTATTGGCTTTCTGGGACCCAATGGAGCCGGCAAATCGACAACGATGAAGATTCTCACGGGTATCTTGCCTTTTCAATCGGGCGAATGCCGGATCAATACTATCAATATTCAATCGCATGCCCTGGAAGCCAAAAGGTATATCGGCTACCTACCCGAAAACAATCCCTTATACCTCGACATGTATGTCCGTGAAATTCTTGCTTTCGAGGCAGGAATCCACAACTTAAAAAAACCGGCCAATAGGATCAACGAGGTTATCCTGCTCACGGGATTAGAGGCAGAACAACACAAAAAAGTACATCAGCTATCGAAAGGATACAGACAACGGGTAGGTCTTGCCCTGGCTATTATTCATGATCCACAAGTGCTCATACTGGACGAACCGACGTCAGGACTGGATCCCAACCAGATTTTAGAAATCCGAGCGCTGATAAAGGCGCTAAGTAAGGATAAAACCGTCTTACTTTCTACACATATTATGCAAGAGGTGGAAGCGATCTGTGAAGAGATTATTATCCTTGATAAAGGAAAAATAAAAGACCATTTTCTGTTATCGGAAAAACAGTCCAGATACCCGGGAAAAAACATGGAAGAAATATTTGTCCATTTGACGCAGGTCGAAAGACAAACTTTATAGGTTTACATAAAAACACACAAAATTGTACAGTATTTATACTAAAGAAATTGCCAGCTATTTTAACTCATTAATTGGGTACCTAGCCATCGGCTTATTTTTACTTTTGACAGGATTAATTTTGTGGATATTTCCGGAGACTTCCATTCTGGATTCAGGTTACGCATCGATGGAAGGCTTTTTCAATGTTGCCCCTTATCTTCTTTTATTTCTCATTCCCGCTATTACCATGCGCAGTATCGCGGGAGAGAAAGCTGATGGTACTTATGACCTGTTAATGAGTCGCCCATTGACGCTGTCCCAAATCGTAGTAGGCAAATACCTTGGAGGTCTTACAATTGCTCTTCTGGCTGTCCTACCTACAGTCGTATACGCAGTGGCAATTTATTTTTTAGCTTTTCCCAAAGGGAATATAGATCTGGGTGCTATTATAGGCTCTTATATGGGTCTGCTCTTGCTATGCAGCGCTTTTACAAGTCTATCTCTATTCTGCTCCAGTCTGACAAAAAATGTGATAGTTGCATTTTTACTGGCTGTTTTTTTGTGCTTTATTGCTTTTTACGCATTCAGTGCCACGGCAGCGATGAGTTTTTTTTATAACGTGGAAGAGTATTTAAAGAGCTGGGGCATCCAGGACCATTATGAAGCAGTAAGCCGAGGAGTGTTGACAGCCCGGGATTTCTTGTATTTCCTGAGTTTCACCTACCTCTTTCTACTACTTTCCATAGGTCACCTGGGACGGCGACAAAGACCGCGAAAAAAGACATTGCTCTTGTATGCAGGCAGCCTCATACTTCTGCTACTCGTAAACCAATCCTTTATCTATTCGGTTTTTGGACGGATAGACTTTACAGAAGACAAACGGTTTACACTCAGCGACACGACAAAAAATATTGTTAAAAAGATAGACAAAGAGCTCTATATCAATATTTTTTTAGACGGCGACGATCTTCCCTCTGGCTTTAAAAGACTTCGAAAAGCAGCATCAGATATAGCGCGCGACTTGAAATCTTATTCGAACGGAAAAATAAAAGTAAACATCATCGACCCCCTGGAGGGCGATCAAAATCAGCAAACGGAGTTCACACAAGCATTGATCAATAGAGGGCTTTATCCTACTAATCTCAGTGTTAAGACCAGTTCGGGCTTCTCACAAAAACTGATTTTCCCGGCGGCGATTATCCATAATGATGAACAGGAGATCAATGTCAACCTTTTACAAAATAGAACAGGTCTCACACCGGAACAGGTCTTAAACAACTCCATCCAAAATCTGGAGTATGCTTTTGTATCCGCCATAACGAAAATAAACAAGGAGACTGTACCCTATATCGGTTTTACCGAGGGACATGGCGAGCCTACAGACCTCGAACTCTATGATGCAATGCATACCCTGGCTATTTCTAATCAGGTCGGGCGTCTCCGCCTGGATTCCATCGCATTGGAAGATCTGAAACAGATAAAAGTCATCATTATCGCCAAACCAACAAAAAAATTTTCTGAAAGTGACAAATATAAGTTAGACTATTATGTACGTCATGGAGGAAATGTCATCTGGGCAATAGACCAGATCGATGCTAGCCTGGACAATCTTCGACAATCTGGAGGAGCACAGCCTCTTATTGGCAGGGAGCTCAATCTGGACGATCAGCTGTTTCTCTATGGTGTACGACTCAACTATGACATGATAGCCGATCTCAATTGTAGCCAAATCCCACTCTCCGTTGGGAATATCGCTGGACAGGCACAGATCGAGCTGGCACCTTGGTACTTTTTCCCTATTCTGATGCCAACAAGCCAAAATCCCATCGTCAAAAATCTCGACGGTATACGAACAGAATTTATCGGCACGATAGATACAATTGCTACTCCGGGGATCACAAAAGAAGTCCTTTTACAATCTTCGCCTTTTACGCGTATTCTCCATACGCCCAGTACGATATCCTTACAAATGGTCGAAGAGCAACCCGATCCTACGACATTTCGCACAAAGCCCGCTCCGGTAGCCATGCTGCTACAGGGAAAGTTTCCGTATATCTTTAAAGATAGGCCGGCACCTGATGACATCGGGCACCCGATAGATGTCTCAGACACTTCCCATACCGCCAAAATGCTTGTTGTCGCTGATGGCGACTGGTTACTCAACCAGGTTAGCTCCAAAGATCAATCACCATTCCCCTTAGGCTGGGATAGATATACCGAACAACAGTATGCCAACAAGCTTTTTCTCGAAAATGCCATAGACTATCTGCTATATAATGAAAGTCTTATAGCACTACGCAACAGAGAAGTCAAGCTGCGGCTATTGGACCAGGCAAAAGTAAAAGAAGAAAAGATAACCTGGCAAATGATTAATGTAGCCTGCCCTATTGGATTATTGATCCTTATCGGAACCGCCCAACAACTTTGGCGTAGAAGGAAATATACTCGTATAGTTCGATAACAACAGATGGCTATTGTCGCTTCATTGTTCCCGTTTCGGCAAGCCGTTGATGCCAGCTAAAACATTCTTCCAGCAAATGCGGAGTATGTCCCCCGCGTTGACAAGCTCTATCAAAATAAGATTGCAATTCCACCCGATAGTCGGGATGCACACAATTATTAATAATTTCCTGTGCGCGTTCGCGCGGTGCCAGACCTCTTAAATCAGCCAAGCCTATATCGGTTACCAGGATATCTACATCATGTTCCGTATGGTCTACGTGGGATACCATGGGTAGTACGTGAGAAATAGCATTACCTTTAGAAGCGGCCTGCGTCACAAAAATGCTCAGGTAGGCATTGCGGGCAAAATCTCCCGACCCACCTATTCCATTCATGATTTTTGTTCCCGAAATATGGGTCGAATTTACATTGCCATAAATATCAAATTCTATAGCCGTGTTGATTGCGATAATCCCCAGTCTACGGATCAGTCCGGGGGTATTTGAAATATTTTGTGGACGGAGCACAAATTTACTCCTGTATCGTTGCAGATCTCCTAAAACACGGTCGTAGCAGCCCTTCGATACGGTAATAGACGAAGCTGAAGCAAAGCTCAATTTGCCGGCATCCATAAGATCAAACGTACTATCTTGCAATACTTCCGAGAACATCGTCAAATCGTAGAAATTACTATCCTTAAATCCACTTAATACAGCATTTGCAACCTTACCAATACCTGCCTGTAGCGGCAACAGCCGGTCAGTGAGATGTCCCAGTCGTACCTCGTTTTCGAAAAAATCAAGAATATATTTCGCTATGGCTGATGTTTTCGCATCCGGCTCGGCAATATCCGCCGCACTATCCTGAATATCCGAAAAGACAATGCCCACCACCTTCTGTGGATCTAGAGCGATAGTCTTGCGACCTATCCTATTCCAGGGTGCTACGATTGGTATTACATTGCGATAAGGGTAATTTTCAGCTTGGTAAATATCATGTATACCATATATATCTTCAGGGACAGCCGTATTTATTTCAAGGATGACCTGCTTGGCTAATGCTGCGAAAGTCACTGAGTTGCCCACCGATGTAGTCGGAACTATACTTCCATCACGGTCAATGTATGCCACTTCAATGACAGCGATATCAATTGGCGGCAAACTTTGATTGTGCAACAATTCAGCACTCTCACTCAAATGCTGGTCGATAAATAAGACTTCTCCTGCATTTATCTTATTACGTAAAGTACGATCTACCTGAAAGGGCATACGTTTGGTCAATACACCCGCATCAGCGAGCTTTCCATCCGTATCATGACCAAGAGACGCTCCTGTCATCAAGGTGATTTTTAAAGGGTCAGTTTTAGCTCTTTCAGCAAGAGCTGGCAAAACCATCTTACTATCGCCGGCTTTTGTAAAACCACTTGATGCGACGACCATGCCGTCCTTGAAAAGCTGAGCTGCTTGCTCTGCCGTCATGACTTTATCCCGTAAACTTTCTACTTTAATCCGCTGTAGTGACATTTTGTTTCTCTGAGTTAATGTAATAATGCACAAAGTTCTTATTTAATTTCAATTGTCCATTGTCCAATATCACAAAAATTATTGTCATATCTCACATTAACTGCCACATACCCTGCGTTTGGTATTTTAAGAATATTTAGGCAAATTTACAGCTGGCTAACACTATTCTACTGTCCATGGAAAAAGAGTATGTAGACAAGTATTATATGACCGAGGTTGACGTATATCCGGATAGTATATACTGTCACCATGCGCTTATGGGTGACGGCTATATCATCGAGCATGCGCATGTTAAAGGTCAGTTTTTATATACAGAAGGAGGAGTAGTATATCTTAAAACATCTACAAAATCGTATTTTTTGCCGGCGCGCCACTATATCTGGATACCATCGGGTGTAAGACACAGTATTCATCCCAGCTCGCCTCATGTTATCATGCGCAACCTTTATTTTCCGCGCTTTGAAACCGATACAGATTTTTTCGATAAGGTAAATATTTATCCTGTCAACAATCTATTGATAGAATTGATTATGTTTACTAACCGGTGGAACGGGAATATTTTTCCTTCCGAAGAACCAAATTATACGATTGCTAAAGCCTTCAAACTTATCCTCCCCAATCTGTCACAGTCTGAATTGCCCCTCGCCCTTCCTTACACACAGCACCCCAAACTAAGCGCTATAACAGGATTTTTAGAGCAACATGTGGCGGAGAGTATCAACCTTAAGATATTATCTAACAGGTTTGAATTAAGCGAGCGAACCGTAGCAAGACTCTTTCAAAAGGAATTCAACATGTCCTTTATTCAATATTACACCATATTACGCATGCTCACCGCATTAAAGCTCTTGCTAGACGAACAGCTTAATATAAACGAAGTAGCATTACGAGTAGGCTACAGCAGCCTTCCCACCTTTAGCAATACCTTTTATAAAATCATAGGTATAAGACCAAGCGATTATGTAAAAAAACAAAACACACTTTTATAAATCATACACATGAAACAAACATTATCAGTACTTTACTTATTTGCCTCCACCATCTTCTTTGCAAACTGCCAGTCGGCACACAAAGAAACAACTACACTTCCACAAGCTATTCAACTTTTCAACGGGAAAAATATGGATGGGTGGATCCCCAAAATACGCTTTCATGAAGTCAACGACAACTTCGGCAATACTTTCCGTGTAGAAGACGGTTTATTGAAAGTACGTTATGATCAATATGATAGCTTTGAAAAGACGTATGGACATCTGGCCTATCATAAACCCTTCGGCTACTACCTACTCCGGATCGAATATCGGTTTGTCGGAGATCAGGCAAATGGCGGCGAAGGCTGGGCCTGGCGCAATAGCGGAGCAATGTTGCATGGTCAGGATCCAAATACTATGCTAAAAGACCAGGATTTTCCGATATCTATCGAAGGTCAATTTTTAGGCGGTGATGGTTCGGCTGACCGTACGACGTCTAATCTCTGTACTCCTGGTACAAATGTCGTCATCGATGGAACACTATTTACGCCTCATTGTAAAAGCTCTACTTCAAAAACATATCACGGCGACCAATGGGTTACAGCAGATTTTCTGGTTTTAGGCGATTCGGTTATCAAACATATTCTGGATGGAGAGGTTGTACTCGAATACAACAAACCTCAATATGGAGATGGAAATGTCAACAGCTATGACACCAATGTCAAAAAAGATGGCCAGCTGATCTCCTCGGGCTATATTTATTTGCAAAGTGAAAGCCATCCCCTGGACTTTAGAAAAGTAGAATTATACGATCTGGAAAAATACAAGACGGATACCACGACATTAAATGCTATTGTAACACAACTATTAAAGAACGATAACAAAAATTAAAGGAAATCAATTGAAAGCAAACAAGAAAAGGGATGTATATAATATACATCCCTAAATATTTTTAAAGAACCAATAACTTAAGCTAAGTTATTTACCAGCTTAGTTAATTTTGATTTGTTATTAGAAGCTTTGTTTTTGTGAATTACATTTTTCTTTGCCAGGCGATCAAGCATAGAAACAACACGAGGCAATAAAGCTTTAGCTTCTTCAGCATTAGTGGTGTTACGTAACTTCTTAATCGCGTTACGAGTAGTTTTTGCCTGGTAACGGTTTCTTAAACGCTTTGCAGCGTTAGCTCTAATTCTTTTAAGCGCTGATTTATGATTTGCCATTTCTATTAGCTATATTTTATTTTCGTTTTTTACTAAATTTGGAATGCAAAAATAACGAGATAAAATCAATATTCAAAATCTAATGCAAAAATTATCCATGGATCAGCTTAATCGACCTGATCTCGAATCTTTTAAGAACCAGGACAAAACACCGATAGTCCTCGTACTTGACAATGTACGCAGCATGCATAATGTCGGATCTGCCTTTCGGACCGCAGATGGTTTTGCTATCGCAAAAATCATGCTATGTGGCATTACAGGTACACCTCCACATCGGGAAATAGAAAAAACAGCACTTGGCGCCACCCAGTCTGTCGAATGGAGCTATTATAAGGACAATACCGAAGCAATTAATGAATTGAAGGAGCAAGGTTATAAAATATACGCCATCGAACAAGCTGCAGGTAGTATATTCCTGCAGGATTTCAACGTCACCGCTCATGAAAAATATGCACTGGTTTTTGGAAATGAAGTACACGGCGTAGACGAAGAACTTATGAAAATGGTGGACGGATGTATAGAGATCCCACAGTTTGGCACTAAACATTCTTTCAACGTGGCTGTCACTATCGGCATGGTGTTATGGACCTTTATTCAAAAAATCAAGTTTTAGCAAAAAAAGACCTATTTTACAGTGCTTAATTTCCAGAAGTCGTTGCAAAATGGTAGCTTTGCTCTGCATAAAAACAGAACAAATGAGTGTATTAGTAAATAAAGATTCAAAAGTTATCGTCCAAGGATTTACTGGAACAGAAGGTACTTACCACGCATCTCAAATGATTGAGTATGGTACTCAACTTGTAGGCGGAGTAACACCAGGAAAAGGTGGTCAAACTCATTTAGACCGTCCTGTATTTAACACGGTACAAGAAGCTGTAGATAAAACAGGAGCAAATGTTTCGATTATTTTTGTACCACCAGCATTTGCTGCGGATGCCATTATGGAAGCTGCAGCTGCAGGTATAGCCTTGATTG